>JBDRJJ010000001.1:0-3801 GCA_043815135.1 Microcaldota archaeon
CAGCTCCTTCTCTAGCTTCTCAAGTTCGGCCTTTCGCTGGGTGAGGACTGAATCTAGTTCGCCTTCGCCGATCATCTCGCGCATCAGGGCAATCCTGTTCCTTATGCTCTGTTCTACATCGGGCCTGAATAAAAGCATAGAATCACATTGAATAATCCCAGTTGTCCTCTCCGAATCTCCTTCTCCTTATCTCTGCAATTCTGTCTTGGGTGAGGTTGAATGCGATATCGTCCATAATCTCGGAGAATTTAGGTGTCTTTGAAAGCTCGTCTAGGTACTGGTTGTCCTGCCTTTCTGCATTGTTGCTTATCGATTGGGACTGAGCTTGCGAAACCTGGCTGATGGACCTCTGCTTGATGGAAATTTCTTGCTGATTCATTTCTTCGTATGCGCTACTGACTGTGGCTGCATTGTTCTTAGCTTTTTCGAGTTGGTCTTTCAAACTACGAAGTTGCCTTTTTGCTTGTGCTGCGGGGATTGAGGCCGTTAGGTCCCCCTTGGGCCCAGGTCCTCCGATTTCATCATAAGTCGGGAGTTCGGAAGAGAGAGAGCTCACTTCCTGCTCGGTCTGCTGGATTTGCGTGTTCAAGTCATTCGCTTGGGCGACCAGTTCCCTGCGCCTAGCTTCGAGAGTTCCGGCTCGTTCTGCAGCAAGCGCCTCGCTTCCTCCAGTCAATTGAAGAACCCTGCCTATGTTCGAGTGCACCTCGTTTTCGTGCCTCAGCTGTTGCAGAAGCTCCTTCCCCCGCCCGTAGCGCTCGTTCGGGCTCGCCATGTAGCCAGCAACTATTTTTCCGACTTTTGACCTGCCTTCAAAATCAGTATTTGAAGTTGCGTCCTGAATGCCTTTTTCGAAGTCGTCCCAGATGTTAGTGTCGCCTTGCGTGCCGGTGTTGTATCTGGTGTTCATCCAGCCCATCGCCTCAATGCCCTCTTGATTTGATTTCCTGCTTGTATACGCAAGAATCATGTCAGCTTGCTTGTCCGTGAGGCCCGGGCCTTTTTGAGTGTCCAACAAATCTCTTCGTATCTCGTCGTTGCTTGAGGAGCGCTCATTTTCCTCAAAAACTTTTCCAATCCCTTTTAGCTGGGCATCATTGAAGCCCAATCCCATGCTTCGGAGCAAAAGGCAGCTGTCGGCCTCAGTGAGTCGGCTGTGGAGAGAAACCATTGCGGGCTCGCCCAATTCAACGGAGCTTACGGCTGAAACCTCGATGGGCGTCCATTCTGATGGATTTTTGTTTAATGCTTTTTCTGCAATTTTTTGCTGTTCGCTTTCGCGCACTGCAACTCTTTCAGCGTAAGTCGCTGGAGAATAGCCGCTCCCGGAAGCATCCATTGCTCCAATCTGCTGTATTCTTCCAAATCTCATTGTGTAAAACGAGCCCCCCAGCACACCGGTTGGTCCAATGGGCATCGGACCCATCCCCATCAATTTCGAGACGAGTAACCCCGAGATTATGTCCGGGCCGCCAACTATGTTCAGGAAATTGGCGACTGAGCCGAACGTGCCGCTTTCAGGGGCGCTTATATATAAGTCGCGGACCACATCGCCTTCGGAAGTGGATTCAGTCATTCCCCCCACTGCGCCGGTTCGCGGGATGCCGAAGCCAGAAATGTTGTAACCAAAGCGGACCCCCTTCTCATCAGATGAAACCCGGACTTCTTCTCCCCTTGCCACCTTGTCTGAAATGTCTGAAATGCCTTTTAGGGAGCTATAAGAGATGCCGTCAACCCCGGCGGCTCCGGGGGTGCCGCTGACTGCGTTTCGGATTGCGCACGCTTCGTTCGCAGTCGCATCATGGCTCATTGCTCTCTTTGTGAGTACGAAATCGAATTCCTTTGTTCGGGCATTGTAGCGCTCATGTATCAGCCCGCCGTACTTATTTTCCCCTTGAGCAGTCAGCCTCAGGACGCCGTCCCTTTCTTCGATTAAACCTTTCTTTTTCAATATCTCTACCTGCTCTGCCCTGGTTAGCTTAGAGCCAGTCATTGTTAAATCGGAAACCTCGCCTTTTTTGACAACGCTGTCGTTCACGACAGTTTCCGCATTGACTTGCAAAACGCCCTGCCCTGCTTTCCGAGCTACGTGGAAATCCTGCATGAAGATGGAATTCCTGTCCGCATCAAGCGACCTCTGGGTCGCGCCCGTTGGGTCCCATGCGAATTTGTTGTAATCATCAACTGTGCCGCCTAAGCCCAGACCGATGTTGAGTCCAAGAACTTTGCCGCCTAGGAAAAGAGGTTTGCCTTGGTAGCGTCCTGTTGCGATTTTTGCGCCAGTCAGCACCCTCTTTGCTACAGACGGAACAGCTGCGCCGGTCCAAGTCGCTCCCTTCCCGATAGCTGAAGGGACTCCGCCGAGCTTGTCGTCAGTCCACTTGAAGCCCGTTGCAACCTGCCGCCCCATGAACTTGCCCGCGCCTCCGACGAGCTTTGTGAGCTTGACTCTTCCGCCAGTTGTCCCGATTGTTCCCGCAGTCATTATTCTTAATTGCTTGTCTGCAACCCAGTTCAAGCCCTTTCCCACTGAACCAATCACGCCAAGGAGACCTTTGGAACCGCCGGTCTTCCGAACGACTTTTCCTGCTCCTGATGCTGGGGAATACGCAATCTTGCCCGCAAGGCCGACGGCCCTTCCGACTGTTCTGAAGAAGCCGCCCCTTCTAGCACCGCCCTCACCGTCCTTTTTGGCCATCTCAACAGAAGAAACGCGGCCCTTTGAATCAAAGGCAACGCTGGATTTAGTGTCCCGTATTGTAAGTTTGCCGTCCTTGACTTCGAATGTCTTTTTGCCTATGACGGCCTTGTCTTTTCCATTTGCAAGGACGTAGTTCCCCTTGTCGTCTCTCTTCAAAGTTCCGCTCGCTATCGCCTCTTTCTCTGCTGTTTTTGCTCCGCTCTTCGCCTTCTGCTCTTTCATCGCACTCTTACCTGCTATGCTCCCCTCAACTGCTGCCTTTATTGCCGCCCCACTCATCACGAATGCTGTGGGAGCCCTCATCCTCGCCCTCGGGGCACGAAGCGAGGAGAAGTCGAACGCGCCAATCGGGCTCCTGCCCATCGCGCTCATCGAGAGCATCAGGAGGCCCATCACGAGAATCAGCGGGAAGCACGCGCCTATGTCGAGCGCCCCGAACATCGGGGGATACAGGAAGGCCCCGGTGCTGTTGCTCGGAAGATAAACGTCCCCGCCCAGGTAGAGCGCGATGATTGTCACGTTGTCCATCAGGGGGAATGTCACTGAAGCCTTGCCATCAACATCAGTGGTTCTTGAGATGTGGGCCATGCAGCAAGTGGATGGGCAGGCCCAGTAATCCTGGGGGATTGGCCCGCAGACGTGTGCATACGGGGGACAGCCGGAGACGGTGAAGTTGCCGATTGCGCATTCCTGGAAGTATATGGTTTCTTTTGGGAGTGGGGCAGTGGCCTTTGTGACGAGGTCTATCCCGGTGAGAGTGGCTGTGCAGTGAAACACTCCTGAAGCGTTGTTCCTGTCAACATAGAGCTCGGTCTCTGTTGGAACTCTTTCAACTGGGCAGTATTGAGCAAAAACACTAGCGGATAGTATAAGCAGAAGCATAAAGGGCAGTACTGAACCTCCCCGCATGGTTTTCTTTCGTAAGCCTTGTTTAAAAAGATTGTGAAAAGGAGAAAAAATAGCAACTGCTGCAGCCCATCCGAATGGGCGGGTCCGCTTCGAAGCGGACCGCAGGCCGACGGCCGAGGGCGAGACGGTCGACATAGTCGCAACAGCGACTTGTCGAAATTTCGCTGGGCGAAATCTCCTGCGCAGCGCGA
>JBDRJJ010000002.1:0-3317 GCA_043815135.1 Microcaldota archaeon
AAGAAACGGGAAGGAGATTTGAACCCTCGAGGGTCGTAGACCCAATAGCTGACTGCCAACTGTTTGGCCCCATGATTCTCCCACGGGGGGAGGGTCAGGAAGACCATGAAACTGGGGAGGGGGTGTCCCCCTCCGCGGTTCTGTTAGCAGGCTACCGCCCTACCGGACTAGGCGATCCCAGCAAATATGGCGATGAGAACTGATGGAATTGAGACCAAAGGCCAGCACGGTGATCCCAAATCCGTACTACGCCCTGTGACTCGAAGAGCACGGGTATTTTTGCCCAAGGGGCCAGATGGCCCACACTGGATTGCACTTAGGGCTGCTCCTTCCGGCCTGACCCGGTTTATACAAAGACCCGCCCCACGAGGCAGAGTTTCAAACGTCGTGACTTGGGGCCGATGCGGACTATTGGCACCTCTCCCAACTGTTCGGTCCCGCCTGAAGGGGGCTTGCGGTGACAGGCGACCCCTAGCCGCCCGACCTATCCCATCGCCGAGTAATTGGGGGAATGGTAATTTATATAGTTAACTAGGCAGGTGAAGAGAAAATAAAAAAGAAGCGGGTTTTCACCCGAGCACATATCTCCTGTCTATCGAGAGCGCCCTAAGGTCGAACTTGCTCTCGACTTTCGCGAGGAACGTGTTCAGCGCCACGTAGGACACCGAGATTCCTGAAGCGAAGAGCAGCCTCTCAACTGCAACCACCGGAATCAGCGCGAGCCAGAAAGCAGGCGTTGATTGGAACATGTAGAGGTAGGCGACTGAGCCGACTGCGTGCGCAGTGAAAGTCGCGCCGAGCGCCCTTCCTACAAGCCTCTCAGGGAAGAAAGCCGCAATCACTGGTATCAGCCAGTAGAGCGAATAAATCCATGCCTGCCCTCCGACCGGGTGAAGCGCGAACAGGGCCATGCAGCCAAGCGGAAGTGCGGTTCCAAGCGGGTTCTTTCCCTTTGCAAAGTAGTACGCTGCGAAAAGCATCGGGAACAGTCTGGCGATTTCAAAGAGGGTGAATGATTTGCCGAGCAGGAGAACATTTGCGATTTCAGAAGCGAGTATCGCGGATAGACCGAGAACCGGGCCGATGAAAGAGGCCGCAACTGGACCGAAGAACTGGAACACTGTGAATGACTGGTTCTCAGCTCCGAGAACTGGGGAGAAATTCATCCTAGCAGCCAAGAGCGCCGCTATGCCGAATACAACCAAAAACGCGAGGTTCCGCCTAGAGAACTTAAATTCCAACCCTAACACCTCCGAAAATCTGTTTTTGTATGACAAGTTTAAAAACTTTTGGAAAACTGCACTGATGGAGATTGTTTGAAGCCAAAACGGGAAACCAATTTATACTTATCCGCGAAATTAACCCTGTTTCTATGAAAATCTCTGTTATCGGGACCGGGTATGTCGGGCTCATAACCGGGTGCGGGTTTGCGAAGCTCGGGCACAATGTCTCCTGCGTTGACCTAGACGAAAAAAAGGTCGAGATGATAAATGCCGGGAAGCCGCCCATTTATGAGAAGGGGCTTGAAGAGCTCTTAAAAGAGGTCCATGGAAAGAACCTGGTTGCTACTACGGACTTGAAGTCCTCGGTTTCAGGCGCAGAGCTTGTTTTCATTGCTGTTGGAACCCCGTCAAGGGAGGACGGCTCGATGGACAACTCGTATGTCGAGAAAGCGTTCCTTGACGCAGTTTCTGCCTCGCAATCGTTCAAGGTTTTCGTGGTCAAGAGCACGGTGGTCCCCGGAACCACCGACTCCCTTGCGCTGCTCGCAGAAAAAAAGCTCGGGAAAAAGGAGGGGAGGGATTACGGCCTTTCGATGAGCCCGGAGTTCCTGAGGGAGGGGAAAGCCCTCGAGGATTTCTTCAGCCCGGACAGGATTGTGATTGGCGCGAGCAGCGAGAGGACGATGGATGTTGTCGCCTCGCTTTACTCGGGCTTCAAGTGCCCTGTGATGAAAACAGATAGGAAAACCGCCGAGATGGTAAAGTACGCGAGCAACTCGTTCCTCGCGACCAAGGTGAGTTTCGCAAACGAGATGGGGAATCTATGCAAGAAACTCGGGATAGACGTCTATGAAGTGATGGATGGAGCGGGAATGGATAAGAGGGTGGGGAGGAGCTTCCTCAATGCGGGAGTCGGTTATGGCGGGAGCTGTTTTCCCAAGGACGTGAAAGCGATAATAACGAGCTTCAAGGAGAACGGGGTTGAGCCCAAGATTCTTGAAAAAGTGATTGAGGTGAACGAGGAGCAGCCGTATAGGATTGTGGAATTGGCTAGAAAAAAGATGAAATTGAACGGAAAGAAGGTAGTGGTTTTGGGGCTCGCGTTCAAGCCCGATAGCGACGACATGAGGGAGGCGCCGAGCATCAAGATAATCGACAGGCTTCTTTCCGAGGGGGCGAAGGTGAAAGCATACGACCCCGAAGCAGCCGAGAACGCGAAAAAGATTTTCGGGGAAAGGATAGTGTATGGGAAGAGCCTCAGGGAGGCCCTTGAGTATTCGGATGTCGTGTTCGTAGTGACTGAATGGGACGAGTTCAAGGATGAAACGCTCTACAATGGGAAGACTGTTTTCGACGGGAGGAAAGTCCTGAAGAAAAAAAGCAGCGGGGATTACGAAGGGATATGCTGGTAGGAGGTTGTGAAAATGAAAGTGCTCGTTACAGGCGGAGCAGGGCTCGTTGGAACAGAAAGCTGCAAGCTTTTTGCAAAAGAGGGATGGGAAGTCATTAGCGTCGACAACTACTCAAGGGGCCGGATATTCGGAAAGGAGGGCGAGACGAAAGCGAACATCGAGAAGACGATGAAGGATTATGGGATTGAGCACCACGAGATGGATATCAGGGACGAGAAGATTGCGGGGCTTGTAAAGAACGTGGACGCAGTGATCCACACCGCAGCCCAGCCATCGCACCCGCGCTCGATTGAAATACCGATGGAGGATTTCCAGATAAACGCATTCGGGACGCTTAACCTTCTGGAAGCGGTCCGCAAGCACAACAAGAGCATCCCGTTTGTCCACTCATCGACAAACAAAGTTTACGGAGAGGCTCCGAATTACTTTGCGTACAAGAAGGTAAACAAGAGATTCGAGCCAGTGGACCCATATTTGTGGGACGGGTTTGACGAGAGCCTCCGGATAGACCGGATGATGCACACGCCATTCGGGGTTTCGAAAGTCGCCGCCGACCTCTATGTGCAGGAGTACGCCCACCTCTACGGGCTCAATGCCGCAACCTTCAGGATGGGATGCATTACGGGGGGCGCCGCAAAGGCAGTTGAAATGCACAACTGGGAGCCGTTCTTCGTGAAGAAGG
>JBDRJJ010000003.1:0-8552 GCA_043815135.1 Microcaldota archaeon
CCGGAAACCCGCTGGCGGTTTCTGGTCCCAAACCTGGAAGCATACCAGGCTAGCCCATCCCCCCTAACGGGTATATGCTGTCTATTAGGATTTATAAATCGTTTCCAGGATATCTTTCTCATGAGCTATGTTTCGGTGGTAGTGCCAATTTACAACGAGTCCGAATGCATAGCTCCGTTCGTTTCAAGAATCGCAAAAGAGCTCTCAGGCCTCGATTACGAAATAATCATAGCAGAGGACGGGAGTGATGATGCCCCCGGGGTAATCCGGGGGATTGGCGCAAAATCCTGTCGCGTTCTGCACTCGGATATCCGCCTTGGGCGCGGGGCCGCCCTCACGAGAGCGATAAAGGATGCAAAAAGCGACATCGTTCTTTATATGGATGCTGACCTTGCATCTGAGCCAGGTAAAACAAAAAGGCTTATCGAAGGCATCGAGAATGGCGCTGCAGTCTCAACTGGTTCAAGGCTTATCAGTGGTTCGAATATCCGCAGGGGTTTCACCCGCAGCTTCATGAGCAGGGGCTTTAACCTGTTGGTCCGCTTTCTTCTAGGCTCGAGAATTTTCGACCACCAGTGCGGGTTCAAGGGATTCAGGCGCAGTGCAGTCCTCCCGCTTCTTAAGGGGGTCAAGGCTACCCACTGGTTCTGGGATACCGAGCTTCTTGTCCGAGCTCAATGGGCCAGACTGAAAGTGGACGAGTTCCCGATTGAATGGAAAGAAGGAAAAGGGACAAAGGTCCGGCTCTTCAAAGACACTCTCGCGATGGCATCCGGGGTAATCCGGCTCGCGATTTTCAGATAATCAGGCTTTTTTCTTTTTCCCCCCGAAATTCCCCTTCGGCTTCGGGAACTTAAGGTCCGGGTAGAGCTTGGAGAGGACCTCCCCGTTCACGTTAAAATCAAAACCAATCCTCTTCATCAGGCTCCTCATGAAATATGATTCAGCGAGCGGAAGCTTCTCCTCCCAGGAAACGGGGTTGCCCGTCTTGTCAGGCGGCAGTGGAGCTACATCCTGCTTTATCGCCTTTAGGAGCTCCTCCTTGATTTCCGCTCCCTTGAGATTCGAGAAAATCTCGGCAACTGCGCCATAGCTCCTTCTCTTGCCCCCAACGACCCCCTCAACATACGCATCAATAATGTCGGTGTCGATTCCCAGGAATACGAATCCCTTCCTGTCAATCGTGTTCGTTACTCCCGAGAGCATGAACGCGACCTCCGCAGGGCTCGTTTTTTCATCGATGCTCATCTTCTTTATGGAAATCCAGTTCCCGTATTTTGCTGAGAAAACTATTTCGCCCTCTTCCATGTGTTCACCCTCTTCTAGTTTTTTGGCTGTTCTTGTTTGTTATTATGATTATGCCCGTGCGCCCTTCTTATTATTTCGTGCGCCGCAATCATTCCAGTTGCAGCAGCAATCACGATTCCCCTCGAGACTCCTGCTCCATCGCCCACTGTGAACAGGTGGTTCACGCTCGTCTCCATGTCCTTCTTCACTTCCACCCTGTGGGCATGGAATTTTATCTCCGGCGAATAAAGAAGGGTCGAGTCCTCGGAAATCCCCGGTATCACCCTGTTAAGAGCATCGAGTCCCTCTTTTATGTCCGTCACGATTCTTGCAGGCAGGCTCATTGCGATGTCCCCTGGCGTTGCCTCGGTTAGGGTCGGCTTCACGTAGCTTTTTTCTATCCTCTCCCAGGTGGAGCGCCTCCCGGCTTTCAGGTCCCCCATCCTCTGTATTATTGGCTTCCCGCCCCCAATCGTCGTCGCCATCCTTGCAATCGCCTCCCCGTATGCGCTCGTGTTCTCGACAGGATGGGTCAGCTCAACCCTCACGAGGAAAGCGAAGTTGGTGTTTTCGGATTTCTTCCCTTTTAGCGAGTGTCCATTCACGCACACATAGTCCGGGTAGTGCTCCGTGACAACATATCCCCTTGGGTTTGTGCAAAACGTCCTGACTAAGTCATCGTGGGTCTTCGTGCTGATGTGAAACTTCGGGTCCCAGCATATCGCAGTTGCCTCATTCATTATTTCCGCGGGGACCTCCACCCTGACCCCTATGTCGATTGCCTGATGCCTTGCCTTTACCCCGTGTTTTGCACAGAGTTCGGAGAGCCACTTTGCCCCTCCTCTTCCTGGGCCAATCACGACATGGTCGGCGTCAATCTTTTTCCCCTCAACAAATACGCCATTCGCCTTTCCGTTTTCAATCGAAACGTCTTCAACAGTTTTCTTCGTGTGGAAAACAACGCCCAGTGAAACCATCTCTTGTACAAACGAGCCGATTATCCCTGGCAGGCGGTCCGAGCCCATATGCCTCTGCTGTATCGGGATAAACCGCACCCCGTTTGCCTTAGCCCTCGTTACGAGCATTTCCGCATACTCTTCCTTTTCGGTCTTGTGGCTGTGCGCCCCATGGCGCGTGAACGTTTCGTCAATCTTCTCAATCAGCTTCCTTGCCTCATGTTCTGATAGGAACTCCAGGAGATTCCCGCCTATCTGGGGGTCGAGGTTCAGCTTCCCATCAGAATAGAGCCCGTTCCCGCCGACCCCATGGACAAAGTTGCACTCAGGGCATTTGACGCAGTAGCCAGTGTGCTTCATGGGGCAGGTTCGCTTGTCGATTTCCTCCCCGCGCTCATAAATTTCGACAGCTAGTCCTGCTTTTGCAAGTTCATAAGCGCAGAAGAGGCCAGCCGGTCCGGCTCCGACTATGATGGTTTTCATAAAAAGAGTTCCGCTTTCCGCCTTTTATACCTTATTCCCATAGGCTTTGAAAAGAAATCGCAAATACGAGGGTTCAATGCGTTTTTTTTCGATAACCCTGGCGATACTATTTAAAAGAGGGTCTGCAATATCCCACCCATGGCGAGTCGCTATCCCTTAGTGTTTTTAGTTGCAATCCTCTTAGCGAGCGTAAGCTTTGCAGACTGCGATTTTGACGGCGGAGGGTCGCTCATTGATTCGATAAGAAGCTACATGAAGGAAGGCGAGAGTCTCGAGACCAGGGGAGTCACGGTCTCCGGGGAAAACTATACGCTCGCCATAATCAACGGCGCCGAATCGATGCTGTTTTTGGACAGCTCAAAAAGGCCAATTACCGACCCGGCGCTCATCTACCCAGTGTTAAAAACAGAATACCTGGATGCGAACAAGGTCGCGGTAGATTCCCAGAAGCTCATCGAGAGCATCAACAGCTTTAACGAATCCCGCTTCCCGCAGCAGTCGACCTGCGAGCAGTATACGGGCACGGACACCCACCCATGCTCGGATTTTGCAACATGCAGATATGCGTGCCTTTCCGTTCCTCTTTGCAGGGGCAATTTCGAAGGCAATGGGGACAATTTCATAAACGCGATAATTAGCTGGAGGACGAAGAACTCTGAAATGGACAAGGCGATTGCCGGCTTCAAGGACTCATCAGCAGGAATTGCGTCAAACCCGGAACTCGCAGGAACTGCGGGCTCACATCTCACTGCAATTGAAGAGAGAGCAACAGAAATACAAGGGAACAGGCTCTTCATGTGCGAGTCGGGCGGATTCTGCTTCTGCTACCAGGTGAACTTCTCGTTCGCGAAAATCAACGAGGCGAAGGACGGCCTCTCCCAGATACAGGCGGTGCTCTCGAAGCTTCCGGACCTAGAGAAGAAATCCAATGTGCTCGCGGGAATTGCAGACCAGAGGATTCGGGAAAGGAACCAGAACGACGTCATATGCCAATACCAAGACCTTGTTACCCGCTCGAAAGCAAATCTCACCGGAATGAAAGCCCGGGTTACCGCCACACTCAAGCTTGTCGATTCCCCCACTCTCTCCAAAAATTTCAATGACCTCGTGAACATAAGCGACGAGATAAGCAGGCGCGGGGACGAGAAGAACTACTCGGGGGCCCTCGAGCTCAAAGACTCATACTTCGACCTTGCGCTCGTGGTTTCCGTTCTCTCCTCCGCACTCGAGCAGAACTACTCGCGGATGAATTCAAGCCTCGAACTGGCAAGAGAAAAGCTCGAGCAGGACATCAACCTAACAGCAGTCGGAGAATACTTCTCAAGGGAACACACCTCGGTGAGGCTAGAGCTAGAGGAGCTTCAATCCCTTGCCAAGACCCCAATCAAGGAGAGCTCAATGGCTTTAATCGAGGCCAATGCAACTGCCCTCCCCCCGAGGCTCGTGTGGCTCGAGAATAGTGCGAAGACGGCAATCGAGCTTTTGGAGCGAGCCGAGATAGCGAGGACAAACCTGACGGCATTGCAAGCCAAGGCATCCGAATACAAGCAGGCCTACGATTTCGCGGAAGTGGAGGGGGCGATAAACTCCTCGATAAGGAGCGCTAAATCGATAAAATTCTCGGAAGCGGAGGAATCCATCAAGCTCGCTTACGAGAAAACGGTCTCTTACTCAGTCCAGCTAACCGAGATAATCCCCCTCATCCAAAAAGCCAGGGAAGATTCCGCCAGCGCGAATTCGTATCTCTCAGAGCGCAAGAGCGCCAGCTTCATTTTCTTCGGAGTGGATTCCCAGAGGGCGGAAGCCCTCTGTCTCCAAGCTTCGAACACCGTTTACTCGAGCCCGAGGGACTCTTCCCATTTCTCGCAGGAGTGCAAGAACACAATCGATTCCGAGCTCCAAGGCCTCGAGTACAAGAAGTACGGGTTTTTCGTAGTGGTGCTAATTTTCCTCTACCTCTTCTACAAGTGGGCAAGGAAGAGGGAGTGGGGCTTCGTGATTGGCTAGCCGGCTACTTTATCGAGTGCAGCGAGTTGTCGAGCGTGTAGAGCTGCGAGAAGCCTGGCTTCACATCGAGCATTGAGATAGCAACATTCTTCTGCTTCAGCGCCTTGCTCCCGAGCGGAAGTTCGAGAAGTGAGTTCAGTATAACCCGGTTCACGATGCTATGCCCGACCACGACTACGGTCTGGTCCCCCTCTTTCTTCGCTAGATTTTCGATGAGCGGCATGACTCTTTTTTGCACATCCAAAATACTCTCCCCTCCAGGTATTCTCTTATCAGTGTCCGCGGTAATCTCGCCGAATATGCGCGGGCATCTCGTTTCCGCCTCCTCGTGCGTGAGGCCCTCGAGCTCGCCCATGTCAATCTCCTGGAGTTCGTCGCAGTAGAAAGTTTTGCAGTCCCTCTTCCCCATAATGATGCGGGCGGTTTCTCTCGCCCGATTCGCCGAGCTGCAATAAACCTCGGAAATCTTCTCTTTCGCGAGCCTTCTTGCGACCCCCATTGCCTGCCGTTTCCCCCTGGCCGATAGCTCCCCGCCGTCCTTTCTGCCGAGAATCACAGCCTTCGTGTTTGCAGTGGTCTCCGCATGCCGGATAAGGAAGAACTTCATGAGCTCCATTTACAGAAACAGTATTATATATGTTAAATTATCTTTCAGGTGACTGCCATGAAGCGGATAAAAGAGAGAATCTCGCCACTTGTGCCCCTCCTGGTTCTCGGGCTGTTCATCCTGCTGTTTGCATCCGTAGTCCGGACAAGCCTTTTCGGGGTAGTAGTGGAAGAGGAAAAACACCTTTTTTTCGAGATAAGCTTTCTTCTCCTCCTCGCAATGGTTGCGGAGATTGCCGTCATCTACCTTAAGCAGCCCTCAGTGGTGCTCCTGCTCGTGATAGGTGTATTGCTGAGCCACAGCTTTATTGAAATGTTCTGGCCCGTTGCGTCACAACTGCTCCCGTTTCTGCCTGGGGAAGCACCAGTGTTCATTGCAGACGAGAAAATCATCCAGGTGCTGGGGCAGCTTGGTGCCATCTTCATACTGCTGAAAGTCGGGCTCCACGTGAAATTCGGAAAGATATTCAACGGCGAGAACGGCGTTGTCGCTCTGTTCGGGGTTGTTGTTCCATTCCTCGCAGGCTACGCCTATGCAGTGCTCACGGGCGAGAGTTCGGTTTATGGGATGTTTCTCGGTGCAGCCCTCGTTGCAACAAGCGTCGGGATAACTGTCGCGCTTCTGAAGGAATACGGCCTCCTCAAGACGAGATTCGCAGAAATTATCCTCGGCGCGGCAATAATAGATGACATACTGGGCTTATTGGTGCTTTCATTCGTTTCAATTTTTTCCTCGGGCACTGCCGACTTCTGGCCGGTGCTGCAAGTGATTGCTTACACAGTCATCTTCTTGGTGGGGGGAGTAGTTGCCGGGAGGGAGTTTGTTAAGAACTTCATAGACAAGAGCGAGTTCGATTCGAAAAACCTCCTGGTCGTTCTCTCGTTTGCGTTCAGCTATGCGTACATCGCAGAATTCATAGGGCTTTCAAGCATCGTCGGCGCCTTTCTTGCCGGCATATTGCTGAACAACAGCAAGCACCTCTCAAAGATAGAAGAGAAAACCGAGGCTCTCGAGCTCGTGTTTGCCCCGATATTCTTCATATCCCTCGGGATGCTCGTGGATGTTGGGGCACTCTCAGAGTTCTTTGTCCCGATAGTCGTGATTACGATAATCGCAATCGCGAGCAAGCTCATAGGATGCGGCATTGCGGGTATTTTCATCAAACTCAAGAAAGTGGAAGCAGCGCTAGTGGGCCTTGGGATGTCCCCGAGGGGGGAGGTCGCCCTCATCGTCGGCCTCATAGGCCTTGCGAAGGGGGCAATCAACCAGGAGCAGTACACAATCATCGCTGCGATGTCCTTCCTCACAGCATTCCTGATGCCTTTCCTCATGCAGCCGCTCTTGAAGCGGGTTGAAAGCGCCAAGCAGAAATAAGAAGAGCCTCCGGAGGGAGTTGAACCCTCGCGCTCTCGCTTACAAGGCGAGCGCTCTACCACTGAGCTACGGAGGCTTGTGCAATATTTCTGTGAAGAAACATATTTAACGTTAGTCGGGGGGTCAGGAGGACCCTGAAACCTAGGGGCCGACAAGTGCTCGGGCACTTGTGGCCCATTTTTCCCATAAGGGAAAAATAGGGGGCGTCCCCCCTGGGTTCGGGAAACATATTTAACTGATGGCGTAGGAGATTTATCCGGTGTGCGACCTTGGATTTTAGCGACAGGAGATTGCTTGCAGTTATAGGAATAATGGGAATCATCTTAGTTGCAATAGGCGGATACGTCATTTACCAAGTCTTTTTTTCGAAACCTACATACGAGCGCGATTTGTTTTCCTTGATGCCCGGCGATGACCTCACAAGCGTTGCGTATGCGGACATCACCCGCGAGGGAGCCGATGAGATGGCAACGATGCTCAACCTCCCTAGGTGGAGCGTGGATGAGACAATCGATGGCGCTGCAATAGGCTTCGGGGAGTATCCTGGCGGAGTGAGGATTTGGGCCGCTTTTGTTAGGACCTCGATGACTCCTGAAAGATGCGCCCAGCTGCTCGTCCCACTTCTCGGAGATTTTTCCTCCGAGACACTTAGGGTCAATGGCAGGAACTTGTTGGTCCTATACTCCGAGAACGACACCGAACATACGGGCCCGTTATGCTTATGGGCGAGAGATGGCGGAATCAGCGCACTCGCCGTAGTTAGTGATTCTGCAGCTGAGAGCTATTGCAGGTTCCAGTCAGATTTTTCCTGCAGGGGACAGCTCTTCGAATCGAGCATTTTAAGAATTAAATTGAAAACCAACGAGAGCGAGCGCAGAATCATAACAGAGGCTGCGTGTGGCGGCGCGTCCCTTTCCTCAAAAAACCTCCGCTATGTGACGATTCAGGATATTGCCGTTGGCTCGGAGGAGGAGGTGTGGCTGGACGAGATTCCATGCTACGATTCAGGGAATTTACTCGCAAAAGGCAACAAGTTCTCAGGCAAAGTATTCCTGAAGTATTATCTTGAAAGCGAGGGGCCCGGGACTCCGCGCCTCGCAGCTGGGGACGTAAGCGCCTCCCCCGGGTCAGAAAAAATGGTGGGCGTGAGGTGCATAGACCTCTTGGAGACTAGCTACGATCCAGCTGTTGCGATGTCATCCCTCCCGACTTCGGCGCTCGCAGAGGAGCTTTTCCCGAATCAGGGGGAGCGGCTTGGTCTTGCGAGAATATCGAGAAATTCTGAGCGAGTGGTTGCAATAGGCTTTCAGAGGCAAGAAGCAGACTATATCCTGATTTCAGGCGCAACTCCCCTCGCGTCGCTTCTCTCAGGAATCAACGGTTCCGGGAACCTTAAGTGCATAACCGGCAATCAGGGGGCTGCGGACCTCATAGAGCAAGATGGGAAGCTCGCATGCAGGAGGGTTCCAACCGGTCCTCTCTCTGGGGTAGCGTTTGAGCGTCTCTCTAACAAGGGAGAGAGCTTCATATCCATCGCAGTTCCAAAGTACACCTCGGAGCGAGTTGAACGAACGGCGTCTGAACTCGCTTTTGGCGTTGAATTCCAGGGGAGCGAGGCAGCGTGGGTCAACGAGACCAATGGGCTCGTATCCGTCCAATTTGTGAATAGAACGCTAATAGGCAACGAATCCAGCTCAACTCCGCTCCAGGGCGCAAAGGTCGAGCTCTATGCGCAGCTGCAAGGGTCAGTTGAAATTGGCGGGCTTTTAGAGGTCTCCGAGACAGACGAAAAAGGAAGAGCTGTTTTAAGGCACGTCCCGCTGTCCGGAGGGATAGTG
>JBDRJJ010000004.1:0-8329 GCA_043815135.1 Microcaldota archaeon
AGTATTATTATCCATTTTATTCTAGTCTAACTCATGGATTACTTTGACTTGCACACCCGGTTCACTTTACAGGCTCCCGGGGAGCAGGGCTTCTCCAAAATTCTTGTTTGGGGGAAAGACCTCGAGGAGTTCAAGGACAACTGGGACAGCGGGAAACCGACTCTCCTCGATTCAAGCGACCCTTCTTACCTGAAGCCACGGATAAAGCGCTGCTCGATAGTATACGATCCGAGCTTCCAGCTCGACCTAGGGGTGATAAGGGCCGCAGCAAAACACGAAAAACCCTTTGAAATTCCCATCGCCCGGTTGTTGCTTAATTCGGGGATTGAGCGGGCAATGTTGATGAAAAGAATGCGGCGATTCCTAAAGATATGCAACAAGCTCGGCGCAGGATACATTTTAACCAGCCGGGCAACAAACGTTTACGAGATGAAGCGCCCGCCCGAGCTAATAGCAATCGGAGGAATCCTCGGGCTCACTTACGACCAGGCGCTTAGGGCAATCACGGAGACTCCGAAAACTGTGTTGAGGTTATGAAATGGCAGTGAAACCCACGATGAGGGACAAGAGGAGATACGTTTCATTTAGGATAGAAGCGGAAGGCCCGATATCAGAAAAGGAAGCTTTCGATTCACTAGCTTCCTCCCTGCTCTCTTTCCTCGGGGAACTTGGCTATTCCAAGGCAAACCCCAAGCCAATGAAGTTCGAGAGTTCCACGGGGTTTGGCATAATCCGGTGTGCAGTTCCCGAAGTGGACAATGTGTGGGCAGGCCTTGCCCTAATCTCGAAAATAAACGGAAAAAAGGCGGCAGTCCGCCTGCTCGCGAACTCGGGGAGTATAAAGAAGCTCAAGACTCGTCCTTAGTTTTCTTACATACCTATAAATACCAAAAACACAATAGATTACAGGCAATGAGAGAGAGCCTAGCCTTAAAGAAACCGGAGCTTATCACCACCAGGGCACCCCTCGGAGACATTCTCAAGAACTTTTTTGATGACAGGGCCCTGGTTCTTGCAGACACTTACAACGCCAGCAGGATAGGGGTCCGCTCGAGTCTCGTTACGAGCAATTCCGAGTCCCAGCTCGGTTCGCTCAAGAATGCGAACAGGGGCAAAGTCATCGGAATAGGCGGGTGCACTGCACTCGATGTTGCTAGGGCCGTTGCAGGAAAGGGAGACGAGTTAATCCTTGTGCCAACAATCCTCTCAACTCCGTGCATAAGCGCGAACATAAGCGTGCTCGAAGGCTCTCAAGGGGAACTCAAAATCATCGAAACTCCGTTTCCTTCCAAGGTCATCGTCAGCACTTCTGCCATCTTAGATACCGACAAGGCGAGCCTCGTCAAATGGACGCAATCGGGCTTTGCCGACCTATTCGCAAAAATGAGCGCGGCAATCGAAGCCGGGGAAGAAAAAAGGATACCCGAGATGGCTGCATTCGTGGCTGCAAAATGGGTTTCGAATGATTTCTCTGGTTTCGAGCGTTCAGTTGTTCCACTCGCGAAACTTCTCCATCGAGCGTCCCTAGAAACCGCCGAGCATGGCATCGTGATGAGCGGAGAGCACATGCTTTACCTCGCGATGCGCTCACAAGGCGTCGCTGGCCCGACTCACGGGCAGCTCGTCAGCGTCGGGACAATCGCAACTGCGAGAATTGCAGCTGAAAAAACCGGGGACTCAAAATTATATTGGCTCCTAAGGGACGCTTATAGGAGGTTGGGCTTCCCACTTACTTATCCTGAGCTCGAGGCAATCGGGATAACAAAGCAGCACATAATCGACGGCCTCGAGGCAATACGGGACGGCGGCACAGTGCTCGGCAACTCTTTCCAGAGCAAGGGCCATAAGATTCTAGATAATGTGTTCAAGGGCTAAGCGGGCATTGGCGGCTGTGCTGCCAGTGGTAGTTTTTACAGAGCCCAAACCCTAGAAAGCGTTTTAAATCTTTTTTTTGAAAAGAGTGTGCGTAAGCGAAGAGAATAGAAAAAAAGAGGTGTATCTATGTATCCTGTTTCTTCGCAGGCATATGACCGAGCGATAACAGTATTCAGTCCCGATGGAAGGCTTTTCCAGGTAGAGTACGCAAAAGAGGCAGTCAGGAGGGGGGCGACCACGATTGGGGTGGTCTGCGCGGACGGAGTAGTCATAGTTGCGCACAAGAACATAAACTCAAAGCTCCTGATGGCAGACTCGATGAAGAAGATATTCAAGATTGACGACCACGTAGCAGCTACTGCTTCTGGCCTAGTCGCTGATGCGAGAAGGCTCATAGACGCAGCGCGGCTTGAAGCGCAGAGGCACAAGCTCTCCTACAACGAGAGCATCACCGTTGAGATGATTGCAAAGGACCTTTGCGACCTGATGCAGGTTTATACTCAATACGGGGGGATAAGGCCTTTCGGAGTCTCGCTCCTCATCGCGGGAGTTGACGACGAGCCCGTTCTCTACGAGGCGGAGCCAAGTGGCGCCTTGACAGGCTACAAGGCGGATGCAATAGGCTCGGGCAAGAAGGAGGCCGAGGAATTCTTCGAGAAGGAGTACAAGGAAGGCCTCTCAGTCAACGAGGGAATAGAACTCGCGCTCAAGGCCCTGAAGAAGACAACTGACACCAAGCTCAAATCCGATAATGTTGACATTGCAGTCATAACGAAGAAAGACAAGCAGCTCGTTCTGCTCACTTCTGAGGAAACGGACGCGCACCTGGCGAAAGCTTAAGGGTGCTTCCCATGACCAGTCTCGACCACGCTATAATCGCCCGTCTTGACTCTCACGGCGAGAGGTTCGAGATTCTCGTGGACCCAAAACTGGGATATGATTATAAGACAGGAAAGAAGCCGGACCTCGTGAACGTTCTTGTGGCTGAAGAAGTCTTCAAGGATGCGAGGAGAGGCGAGCGGCACAAGAGCGATGCAGTAAAAAAAATTTTCGGAACCGAAGACATCAACGAGATTGCGAAGAAAATACTGAAGGACGGGGAGATACAGCTCACGACCGAGCAGAGAAAGCATATGCTCGAGGAGAAGCAGAAGAAAATAGTAGCATTCTTTGCAAGGGAGTGCGTGGACCCAAGAACAGGAGCCCCGCACCCGCCCCAGAGAATCGAGAAGGCAATGGAGGAGGCGAGGATAAAAATCGACCCCTTCAAGGACGCTGAGTCGCAGATTGACGACGTCATGAAGGAGCTGAGAATCCTTTTGCCGCTGAAGTTCGAGAAGGTGAAGATTGCAGTCAGGCTTCCCGCGGACGTCGCGGTGAGGGCATACGGGTCAGTCAAGGAATTTGGAATACAAAAGGAGGAGTGGCAGAAGAACGGGGACCTGATCGCGGTGGTCGAAATGCCGGCCGGGATGCAGGGCGAGTTCTTCGACCGAATCGGCAGGGCCACATCCGGAAAGGCCGAGACTAAAATAGTAAAGTGAATTGATGGTGATTTGATGAAAATCGTTGTTCCAGGAGAGCTGCTCGCGGAAAAGCCCGTGAGGATGGCGGACTCATACATCGAGGGAGGAAAGACCTACTCGGAAGTCGTGGGACTGTTCCACGAGAACGAGATGAAATTGGTCGCTCTTGAAGGCGCATACCTGCCGATGGATGACGACTACGTTGTAGGGGTTGTCGAGGAAGTGAAGTTCGCAGGCTGCACAGTGGAGATAAACTCCCCGTATTCCGCGTTTCTCTCGAACAAGGACACGCGCTTCCAGTTCGAGATGGGCGACATCCTGTTCGCAAAAGTGAAGGGCGTTGACGAAGTGAAGAACGTCAACCTGTTCGATGCGAGGAAACTCGTAGGGGGGGAAATACTCCAGATATCCGCAGTGAAAATACCGCGTGTCATAGGCAAGAAGAGTTCGATGCTCAACATGCTCATCGATGCGACAAGGAGCGAAATATATGTGGGAAAGAACGGAAGACTCTGGGTTAAAGGAGGGGACACAAGCCTCGCCGCCCGTGCGATACTGAAAATAGCGCGAGAAGCCCATGTACAGGGGCTTACGGATAGAATGAAGGAATTCTTGGAAGCCGAGAAGCAGGCAAACAACAAGACTTAATGGTGATTTTATGGGTGGAGGAGCAAACAAACCGGCCCTGCTCGTGGATGGGAAGCGCCTTGATGGAAGGGCGATGGACGAGCTGAGGCCGATAACAATCAAGGCGAGCGTATTGCACAGGGCTACTGGCTCGTGCTATCTCCAGTGGGGGGAGAACAAGATAATGGCAGCGGTTTACGGGCCCCGTGAGTGCATTCCGCGCCACAAGATTGACCCTTACTCCGCAGTCATACACTGCAGGTACAGGATGTCGCCGTTCGCGTCCATTGAGGAGCACAGCCGAGCAGGCCCCTCAAGAAGGTCGACGGAGCTCTCGAAGGTCATACGCGAGGTTTTCGAGAACTTGGTGATAGGGGCAAAGTACCCCAAGACCGCGATTGACATCTCGATGGAGGTCCTGCAGGCAGACGGGGGCACGAGGTGTGCGGCGATAACCGCGGCATCCATTGCTCTCGCAGACGCGGGAATCCCGATGAAGGACCTCGTGTGCGCAGTCGCTGTCGGAAAAATCGATGGTCAGCTTGCTATTGACTTCTCCAAACTCGAGGATAACTACGGGAATGCAGACATCCCCGTAGCAATTTCCCACAGGAACAAGGAGATGCTTTTGCTGCAGATGGACGGTTTGATGACGAAAGATGAGATGGCGCAGGCGATGGACATGGCACTTTCAGCTTCCGAAAAAATACATGCAATCCAGGTGGAAGCTTTGAAGGAGGTCTACGCGCGCAAGTCAGTGGACAAACCAGAAGGGGAGATTGCATAGGGTGTTCTTATGGAAATACTTGATGAAATAAAAAAGGACTATGTCCGGGACCTCATGAAAAAAGGCAAGAGGGCGGATGACAGGAAGCTAGATGAGTACAGGCAGGTGACAATAGAGAAGAACCCGCTCACCTCGGCCGAGGGTTCTGCGATATGCCGCATAGGCAAGACGCAAGTTCTCGTGGCGGCGAAAGTTGATGCAGTCGTGCCTTTTCCCGACAGGCCAACGGAGGGGGTGCTTTCCACGAACTGCGAGCTGTTGCCTCTCGCATTCCCGTCGTTCGAATCCGGCCCGCCGAGCGAGAACTCCATAGAACTCGCAAGGGTCGTTGACAGGGGAATAAGGAGCTCCGAGACTCTCGATCTCAATTCGATGGTGATTGACGGCTCCGAGGGCAAGGTATGGGGAGTGTTCCTCGACATCTACGTTCTCGACTTCGACGGGAATTTCTTCGACGCTTCGGCTCTCGCGGCGATGAGCTCGCTAATGAGCGTCAAATTCCCGAAATTCGAGGATGGGAAAGTGATCCGCGAACCCACGAATCCGCTCAACTTGAAGAGCAAAGTGGTCACGTGCACCGTTGCAAGCTTCGACAAGAAAAAAGTCATCGACCCGACTTATGATGAGGAGATTGCGATGGATTCCAGGGTCACGATTGCTACTACGGAGGACAGGCTATGCGCGATGCAGAAGGGTATGTCCGGTTCCGTAAGCAAGGATGATACGCTAGAGCTCATTGACATCGCTTTCCAAAAAGGAGCGGAGTTAAGGGCATTGCTTTGAATGGTGGTCTAAATGGTTGACAGGTCTGTTAGGTGCGGCGCAGAGATGCGCAAGCGCGTCAGGAAAATAGAAAAGATGAAATCCGGCAAGCATGTGTGCCACACATGCGGAAAGAAGATGGCGAAGAGGATCAGCAACTCCATTTGGAAATGCAGGTCCTGCGGTTCCGTTTTCGCTGGTGGGAGCTATTCGCTTTCGACCCCGACCGGCAGCGCCGGAAAGAGGATCGTTGATGTGAAAGCCCAAAGAGGAGGTTGAGCCATATGTATCAATGCTGGAAATGCAAGAAAGAGGTAAAGGAGCTCGACCCGGTTTTCGTCAGGTGCCCATATTGCGGCTGCCGCGTGCTCTTTAAGGAGAGACAACCAATAGCCCGCGACGTCAAGGCGGAATAATGTATCTCACGACGAGCAGGAAGCCATCGATAACCTCGAAGCGACTGTGCAGGACCCTTTCGGCCCTTCTCCCCCGCGGAATCTACGAGAACAGGGGGAAGAAGAGCATCGAGGAGGTGGCAGACAGGGCCCGCCAGCTCGGGAAAAGCCGTGTTCTCCTTCTTTACGAGCGCCAGGGTAACCCCGACAAACTGCAGTTCATGGGCGTCGGGGGGGAATGGAAATGGCTCTCCCCGGAAGTGAAAATCACAAAACTCTCCCAAATCCCAAAGCTCGAGCTAAGGACAAAAGAACTTCGCCTTGAAGGGGAAAAGAAGGGGGAGCTTGCAAATCTCTTCAATTTGGAGGAGCCGAAAGACGACGATTCCGTTCGCCTCGTTCTCGCTATAGACAGCTGGTCTTTTTATTCCGGAACCAAGAAAATATTCTCAATGGGTGTAAGCTATGGAGTACAAAGCGACCCTTGAAGTGCCATTCAAGGATTCGTTGCTCGCGAAGAATGCCTACGATTCGCTCATTCAGGAAACCGAGTTCACGAAGAAAAGCAACACAAAAATAAAAGTCAGGGGCTCGAGCCTCGTCGTCTCAATTGTCGCGAATGATTTTGCTTCTTTTCGGGCAACAGTCAATTCCTACACCCGCCTTCTCGCGGTCTTCTTCGGGGCAAAGGAAGTCGTTGAGAGTTAGTCGGACGGTCTGATGCATGCTTTTGTAGAATAGGCGATATTCCGGGCGGGGAAAAGGGCTAAAAGCCTTTTTAGCCCACGGATAGGTGGTGGTTCTTTGAAAATTGCATTGGTTTTGTTATGTTGCATTCTTGTTTTCGGTTGCGCTGATTTTTCCTCGAAAACCGAGGACTCTGTGCCGATAACGGCGACGCTTAAGGTCACTGCAAGTCAGATTTCCGAAGGCAGGGAAACGCCCTATTACAACCAGAAGCAGCTCCAATTCACGGCATACCGGATGATGGGGGAAACAGTCCTCAAGGCCACAACAAATGATAAATACCCGAATTCTCACGGCATGGTGGATTTCCTGTTCATTGGCACGCTTTACAAGGGCGAGCACGTGAAGCTCTGCGTCAAGAGAGGAAGCGGATTCGAGGAGGTATGCCAAACAGTTACATACGGGGAGGCAGTCGAAAACTACAAGGAGGAGAGCGGGAGGGCGCTTGTCGAAAAGGAAGTTAAGGTGCTCATTGGGAGCTGAGAGAAGAATTGTGCGAGGTACGAGTCCAGAAATGCTCTTTTAGGAAAAATCAGCTATTCCGCGGAAACGCCCTCTCCTTCGGTAGTCTGATAGAGCAATTCCCAAGTAGCGGACGGTCTGACGCAATTCCTACTTCAGCTGAATCCCGACAATCTTCGAGCCCTCAGCCGTTCTCGTAACCCCAAGTGCAACATCCGCAGTCGTCAGCACCTGGTCGTTATGCGTGACCATGATGAACTGCGTGTTCTTTGAAAGCTCTTTCACCAAGAGCGCGAGCTTCTTGCTGTTCTCTTTATCCAGCGCTGCTTCAACCTCATCCAGCAAATAGAACGGCGCAGGCCTGCTCATGTGGATTGAAAGCACGAACAGCAATGTTATGAGCGACTTCTCCCCCCCGGACATCGACTCCACGTTCTTCTCGTTCTTCTCCGCTTTCACCTTTATCTGCAGCCCGCTCTCGAACGGCTGCGATGGCTGGTCGAGCGCGAGGAACCCCTCCTCTCTCGCGAAAATTGTCTTGAAGAGTTTCTTGAAATTGTCGTTCACCTGCGTGAACGTCTCCATGAACACCGCCCGCTTCTTCCCCTCAATCTCGTTTATGACCCTCATCACCGCATTCTTCTCATCCGAAAGCTTTCCGATTTTCACCCGGATTTCATCCATGTCCCGCTTCCTCTCCTCGTAAATCTCAGGGGCCCGGAGGTTCACGTTCCCGAGGTCAAGCTGCTTCTGCTCGCCTTCCCTAATCCTTGCCTCAAGCTCTTCCTTCGGCTCTTCAATCGGGTTCACATCATTGTACTTCTCATATTCGGCTTTCAAGTCCGTGAGCCTTGTTTCAAACGTGGCCCTGTTGACCGCGATCTCCTGCATCTCCTTGTTCGCCCTGTCCTGCGACCTCTCAAGCGAACCCACCTGGACTGCAACCTCTCCGATAGTTTTCTCCAATTCCTCGCTCTTCTTGAATAGTGTCTGGACTGCATCGCTCGCTTTTTTCATCATTTCTTCTCTTTGGGCAAGTTGACTCTGGTTTTCGTCAATTCTCTTCGTTATCCCCTCGCGCTCTTTCTTGAGCTTCGTCATCCTATCCTTTGCCGCTTTTGCTGATGCGGCATTTGTCTGCTCGTTCT
>JBDRJJ010000005.1:0-3940 GCA_043815135.1 Microcaldota archaeon
TATTTTGCGGTGCTGCAGGATGCCCCCGAAGTCACCAAAGGGAATAGGAGTTACTTTGCGGATGGCGAGAACACCCGAAGGGCGCTTGCCGAACAGGACGTGGCCGCTATGCTCGAATCTGCGAACCTAGTAACGCATTTCAACGGACGCGGAATCAGGATTAGGGTCGGGGATATTGTTGACCAGATGCGGCATGCGACGCTTGTCTCTGAGCAGGGAATCGTTTACTCCGTGAGGGACCCGGAAGGCAGGAAAACCGCCCATAATTACACTGTTTGCTCCGGGGAGGATTCTAAAAGGTACTCTGGAATTTTTGCCGGGCAGTGGAGCAATGGAAAACCTGTTGGGAGAGACGACGTTTATTTTCTCGCAGACGAGGGCAGGGCATTAGCCTCTAGGGCCAAATAGGGCCGTGCCTATCCTAACCATCGTCGCGCCTTCTTTCACTGCAATCTCAAAATCATCACTCATTCCCATCGAGAGCTCTGAAAGGCTGAGGGAATGGGCAAGTTTGCGCAATGATGAGAAAATCCTGCTCTGCTCGCTCTCGCTCGAATCATACGGCGCCATTGTCATCAAGCCAAGAACCTTGATTGCCGAAAGCTCTCCCGCCCCATCCAAAACTCCCTTGACCTCGTCCGCCTTAAGCCCGAACTTCGACTCTTCCCCGGAAACATTGACCTCAAGAAGGATGTCTTGGATTAGGCCGAGCTCTTGCGCCCTGGAGTTTATTTTTTCCATTAGTTTTATCGAGTCGACTGAGTGAATTAGCTTGAACTTTCCAACAACTTCCCTTACCTTGTTCGACTGCAGGTGCCCGATGAAGTGCCAGTTTATGTCCTTGGGAAGCGCTTCGAGTTTTGGGAGGGCTTCCTGGACCTTGTTCTCCCCGAAATCGCGCATCCCGAGATTGTAGAACTGGAAAATTTGCTCGGGAGAATGGTTTTTTGTCACTCCAATCAAAAGTGGAGGTTTGAGTCCGGGGGGAAGGGAAGATGCTACTCGGGAACGGATGGACTCGAACTTCTCTTCCTGGGTGTTCATGGGTTAGTATTGGTCGGATAGATTTATTGCTTATGCGTAAGGCAGGTATTACTTGGTGTGGACATGTATCCTTTTAAAGTCCAAAATGGTAATATTAGAGCTAATTCTCTAGGGGTGATTGTATGACTAAGGGAGCATTCAAGAAAACGGGGAGAGACTCCGAGCGGGGTAGTGGCTCGGGGGGTTTTCCGCACCCAGGCGTATGGACATCCAGTTTTAGGCCTGTTGAACGCAGCGATAATATGTATCCTGATAGTTATATTGAGAGAACGAGAACCCCTCGGAAGAGGGGAGCTGAAGTTATTAGCGGGAAAGGGGAGAAAAGTAAGGGCGTGATTGTTGAAGACTACTTCCCGACTATAGGATTGGGCGTAGCGAATAGTGTTGTTATTGACAACAGCCGGGACCTCATGTATCCTGACAGCGCGAACCTTGAGGGGAGGAGGCCTGTTGGGCCCCAGAATGTGGGCCCGGGAGCGAGGGCGAGGCATATTGTCGGGATGACTGGGTATATGGGTTCCCAAACCCAGTTCGGCGTTATGACGGAGAGGCTTGACTCGATGCTCCAGAAGGAAAACGACCCGAGAGTGGCTGAGATGATTGTCACTGCAATTGCCTTAGCAGGGAAGGAAGGATTTGGAGATGGGCTGGCTGCGCTCAAGAGAGTCCAGGGGAACCTTCCTGAAACCGAGAAGCGCTTTGCTGCAAACGAGAAATGGAGGGCAAGTATTGACGGAAAATTGGATGATGCTGTTACGAATTTTGCTTACAGGGTCGGCCAGCTGGTTAAGGGATACGACTCCTTGACTGTCTCAGGACTTAGAACCGACTTAGAGGGGATGGCTAACAAGCTAAGGTGAACCTAAATCACCATCCGCATATCTTTTTAATAACTAGGCGAGCAATAGGTGCGGGGAGTTTATGTCATCGTCCGAGTTCTCGGGCTTCTACAAGCTGAGCGCCGAGGATAGAAGGAAAAAAGTCAGGGAGTATGCCGAGCTCAGCGAAGACGAGGAAAATGCCTTGAAGGAGGCGGGGGAGCTTTTTTCCGGGGCTATCGCCGGAATGGTTGAGAACCAAATCGGGGCGATGCCCGTTCCATTGGGGGTTGCCACTGGCTTTCTCATTAACAAGAAGGATTATTTGGTGCCAATGGCTACTGAGGAGCCTTCTGTGATTGCTGCTGCATCCAATGCAGCGAAGCTTGCGAGGGCGTGCGGCGGGTTTGTAACGAGCTCGACTGAGCCGGTTATGATTGGCCAGATACAGCTGCTTGGAATCGACGAGCCTGAGGGGGCTGTCAAGTCGATACTCCGCGAAAAAAAGGACCTTATCGGGCTTGCGAACAAGCAGGATGAGATGCTTATCAGCAGGGGCGGGGGAGCGAGGGACATTGAAGTGCGGGTTCTCGAGACGAGTGAGGGAAAGATGTTGATAGTCCATCTTCTTGTCGATGTCCGGGATGCTATGGGCGCGAACGTCATAAATACCATGACAGAAGTGATGACTCCCAAAATCGAGGAAATAAGCGGGGGGAAGGCGTGCCTCCGGATTATATCGAACTTGGCAGTGCACAGGCTCGCGAGAGCAAAGGTTGTGCTCAAGAAAGACGTTGTTGGGACCGAGGTCGTGGATGGAGTTGTTAATGCTTATGCTTTTGCAGCCAGCGACCCCTACCGCTGCGCGACCCATAATAAGGGGATAATGAATGGCGTTGATGCTGTTGCGCTAGCCACTGGAAATGACACGCGGGCATTGGAAGCTGGCGCCCATGCGTATGCTGCGATGAAGGGCTACAAGCCCCTGGCACACTGGAAAAAAGATGAGCACGGAGACCTCAGGGGCGAAATTGAGCTTCCAATTGCTGCGGGAACTGTGGGGGGGGCGATAAGAACGCACCCTGTTGCAAAAATCGCAATTAAAATTCTTCGGGTAAAATCCGCGAGGGAGCTTTCCGAGGTCATGGCTGCTGTTGGACTTGCCCAGAACTTCGCTGCTCTCAGGGCACTTTCCACAGAAGGAATCCAGAAGGGGCATATGAAGCTCCATGCAAGGAACATTGCAATACTCGCTGGTGCAGAGGGAAAGGAAATAGATACTGTTACTGGGAGGCTGCGGGTCGAGGGCAAGATTAGTGTTGACAGGGCGAAGGAAATAGTGAAGGAAGTGAGGGGGAATAAATGAGGGAGATGTATAAGGAGATTGGGGCATTGGTCTTTATTGTTTTGCTTTCTTTATCGCTATTTACGGTTATGCCCCGGAATTACCCGCATGTCGTTTCATATAAATATGCCCTTGAAGCTGAAAACTTAGTTAAAACCCCTGAAAACACCGAACCGTTCTACCAGCTTACGATAAGCGCGTATTATCTCCTTGGTGGCGGAGCAACGGACTTTGATAGGGGACTCTTCCACTTCGTAGTGATGAATCTCCCAGTTGCCCTGGGCCTTGTTTCCGTTGTTGCATTATATTTGGCAGTTAGGGTGAGGCTTGGGGTTGTCCCCGGGCTCTTCGCATCCGTCTTCCTAGCTTCATCGCCCCTGTTTCTCTTAAACTCTCTCCAGGGAGTTTATGCTCCCGAGATTATGAGCGTGGCCCTCTTTTCAGTTGCAATTGCCCTGTTCGTCCTCGGGCACATGATAAAAAACGTTTTCGCAAAGGCCGGGCTCGCCTTTCTCGCGGGATTGCTGCTCGGCTACAATATGGTTGTGACTGAAGCCGGGGCACTTCTTGCAGGCGTAGTCATAGCATCAACAGCAGTGCAGTTCTTGTATTATGTGAAGGAAGGGAAACCGTTTGTGTATGGGGTGAAGCTTGTCGCCCTCGTTGCCCCGATTCTTTTCTTCGTGCCCAGTGCTAAGTTCGCTGACCTTTCCCAGCAGATGAGCGGTGCCGG
>JBDRJJ010000006.1:0-3696 GCA_043815135.1 Microcaldota archaeon
GGCCTTTTTCCAGTCGCTTTGGTAGGTGACAGGGATTGAAATCTCATCCCAGATGAAATCAAAGTGCCGGGTGTAATTGGAGACGTGCTTCCTGAAAATGTGGCCGTTTGGGATTGTCACTATCCTGCCCGTTGTCTGGTCGGCCTTGACCCAGTTCCTTATCTCTATGGTTCGGGTGAAAAACGGTCCTATATCAATCACATCCCCAACTTGGTCTTCCATTTCTATCCTATCTCCAACGGAGTAGGGCTTTGCTACGTTTATGTAGACGAAGGCGGCGAGGCTCACGATGGGTTCTTGGAACACCACGACGAGACCGGTTGCGATGAGGCCGATGGTTACTGCAAACGCCTGCGGGTCCCCTATTGCTATGAAAACCATGGCGAAGAGCACTAAGGCATACACCGAGTAAGCCGCAATTTTTTTCAGTTCATAGCTCCTGCGCTTGCTAGCAACGCGCCTCGAAATCACGAACTCCAGGGACGCTATTAGGATTCTTGCCAAAACCAGCGTTCCGGCAATTACAGTGACCTTGTATATCGTCTGGTCCGAATGGGGCGCATAATAATAGAGTCCTAATACGAGCAATAGCAAGCCGAGCAGGAGCAGCGTGGATAATCCAATACGCATGAAATCCCATGGGCGAAACAGGATTAAATATCTTTGCGCGTGAGTTCCCCCATTCCAGAAAACTACAGAACTAATAATAACATTGATGCCGTAAGTGTTTCATGCTCGAGGAACAGCTCGCGGCATTTGCTTCAACTGCATTCGCAAATGGGGAGGTGCTTGTCGGGAGATTTGGGGCAACAGTGCTTATCCTGACCGCGGGCATAACAATCTACTCTGCGATAGTCGGCACTTTCTACCATTACCTGTCGCGCCGCGACCTGCATGAACTCAAGCCAGAAAACCGCAAAGGAATTTCCGGGTTCGTCTATCGTTTCGGGAAGATAGTTGCGTTCTTCTTGAAATACACCGTGCTGTTCCCAGCAATCACGTTCCTATGGTTCGTCCTGCTTTCCACGTTCCTCTTCCTCCTCTCGCGCACAGTGGAGCTTGAAACGGTTTTTGTGCTCTCAATTTCAGTAGTGTCCGCTGTGCGGGTGCTGGCTTACTACAAGGAGGAAATCGCAATCGACCTTGCGAAAATGCTGCCCCTGGCGCTCCTGGGGGTGCTCATCGTGGAACCGACGCTCTTCTCAAGGGAGATAGTCGAAAGCCGCATATACCAGCTTGCTGGCGCGCTTCCGCAGTTTGCTGTGTTCATCGGGTTCACTATCGCGCTTGAGTTGGTGCTGCGGATAATTTACTATCCGATGAAGCTGTTGCGAGGGAAAAAAGAGGAGCCCACTAAAAACATTTCAGACAGTCCGGCTGACTAAGTCCCCAGCAGTTTTCCTCGCTTTCTCAATGACGAACTTCTCGTCAAAAACGAGCATTTTCCTGTTCTGCATGACAATTTTCCCGTCAATAATCACGTCGCGGACCGATGAACCATTCTCCGAGTAGACTAGATTTGAAATGAGATTGTGCTGAGGGTTGAGCGAGGGCGAGTTTAGGTCGAGAGTGATGATGTCCGCTAGTTTTCCTTCTTCCAGGCTTCCGGAATCGAAACCCAATGCTTTTGCTCCATTAATTGTGGCCATGTCCAATGTTTGCTGGGCATTAACCACGGTCGCGTCCCATCTATTGGCCTTGTGTATGAGGGCGCATGTTTTCATTGAAGAGAAAAGAGAGAGCGAATTATTGGACGCTGCCCCGTCCGTTCCCAGGGAAACCGAAACCCCCTCCCCAATCATTTCGGAAACAGGGGCGATTCCGCTCGCGAGCTTGAGGTTGCTTTCCGGGTTGTGGGAAACATATGCACCCTTTTTTGCAACAGTCCTGATTTCGCTCATCGAGAGCCACCCGCAATGGGCGAGAACCGTGTTTGGCATCAGGAGCCCGAGCGATTCTGCGTATTCAACGGGCCCCTTTCCAAAGTTTTTCTTGGAATCGTTCAATTCCTTTCTAGTTTCAGCGAGATGAAGCTGCACCTTGAGATTCTTCTTTTTCGAGAGCACAACAGTTTTTTCAAGCAAATCCTTGGAGCATGTGTAAATCGAGTGAGGCCCAAGCGAGCACGAGATTCTCCCGTCCCCCTTTCCATGCCAATCGCTGATGAACGAGACGCTTGCGTTCAGTTCCTTATCTGCTTTTTCACTATCCCCGAGGTCAATCATACCATGGCACAATAGCCCCCGCATTCCGGATTTCGAAACAGCTTCCGCGCTCCTTTCCATGAAGAAATACATGTCCGCGCAGGAAGTAGTGCCGCTCTTAGTCATCTCGAGGCAGGCGAATAGCGAGCCCCAGTAAACATCGTCTCCCGTGAGCTTTGCCTCTGCGGGCCAAATCTTCTTCGAAAGCCACTCCCCGAGCACCATATCGTCCCCATAGCCCCGAAAGAGCGTCATCGCTAGGTGACCGTGGGTGTTCGAGAGACCGGGCATAACGAGCTTATTTGAACAGTCAATCACAAACTCTGCTTTTTCTTCGATGTCCTTAGCAATCCTCGTTATCCTGTTTCCCTCTACCAAGATGCTCAAGCGTTGGATTTGCCTTTTCTTGTTCTGCGTTACAACAAGACCGTTCTTCAGCAGCACTCCCATGAGGGAATTATCTATATAATGTTTTTTAACCCTATTCACCTCGTGAACGAGAAGCAGCTCGCGTTCGCATCGCTTTTTCTCGCAATCCTAGGTCTTGCCATAATCCTCTTCTTCACAAAAGGAATGAAGGCAAAGGAGGTGGCAATAAGCGACCTCGAGTCCAACCTGGGTAGCTACGTGCAGATTTCAGGTTTCGTCTCGTCTTTTCGCGTGAGCAAAGAGAATGTAATGCTGACGCTCTGTTCCGGGGAGTGCGCAAGCGTCGTGATATTCAAGTCAGTCGCCTCTGGAATGGCGAACCCCAACCCGTATCTCACAACGAAGGGAGACTGGCTCACTGTCCGCGGCCAGGTCCAGGAATATAACGGCGAGCCAGAGGTAGTCGTCCTCCGGCCCGGCGACCTTGAGCGGGGCTGACAATGGACCTTCCAGGGCTGCTTTCCGGCTTTCTCCTCGGCCTTTTGGCAGGCGTCATCCCAGGCATTCACAGCAACACGATAGCATCAATAATCACGCACAGCAACCTTGAAACTTTTTTTGCAGCATCAGTCATAGCATCGATGGCAGCCGCGCACTCGGTTTTCGAGTTCATCCCGGCAATCTTCCTGTTCATACCTGATTCGGAGACAGTGGTCTCGGTCCTGCCCGGGCACCGCCTCCTCAAGCAGGGGAGGGGCGCCTACGCACTCATGCTGTGTGCTTTTTCAGCCCTCTTTGCGGCATTCTTCTCGCTTCTCATCCTCCCGATAGCGTATTTCCTCATGCCGATATTATACTCGATTGTCGAGCCGTTCATGTTCTGGGTCATCCTCGCGGCTTGCGCGTTCCTTCTCGCGAGCGAGCGGGAGGCGAAGCTGGTTCTGCTTGCCTTTGGGGTGTTCGTCCTCTCGGGCATTCTAGGCCTTTTCGCTCTTGAAACACCAATCCTCAAGGACCCGCTCCTGCCGGTTTTTTCGGGCCTTTTCGCATCAGCCGGAATCCTTCTCAGTTTCAGGGAAGGGGAAATATGCCCTAAGCAAATTGACGAGAAAATTGAGGTCTC
>JBDRJJ010000007.1:0-2002 GCA_043815135.1 Microcaldota archaeon
CGACCGATGCCTTGAACCCGAACAGCTTTTCCGCTTTGGATGAATCAAACCTTCTCTTTGGCTGGCCGTTCGGCTTTGTCTTGTCCCACGCTATTTCCCCGCCAAACCCTGTCAGCTGCTTTATTTTTTTCGCGAGCTCCATGATTGAAATCTCCATCCCAGAACCAAGGTTAACTGGCTCGGTGCCGCTGTATTTTTCCGCGGCAAGGACAATCCCCCTTGCGCAGTCCTCTACGTAGAGGAACTCCCTGGTCGGGCTTCCGTCCCCCCATAGGATTACACTCTCCAGGCGGGCCTCTTTCGCATCAATGAACTTCTTTATCATGCCCGGTATCACGTGCGAGGATTGCAAGTCGAAATTGTCTCCGGGGCCGTAAAGGTTCACCGGAATCAGGTGTATCCCCTTGAAGCCATACTGCTTCGCATATGCTTGCGTTTGGACGAGCATCACTTTTTTCGCAAGCCCGTAAGGCGCGTTTGTCTCCTCCGGGTATCCTGTCCACAAATCCTCCTCCTTGAACGGTATCGGTGCGAATTTCGGGTAGGCGCACACAGAGCCGATTCCTACGAATTTCTTAACGCCTTGCCGATATGATGCGTCAATGACATTGAGTGCCATGCAGGCGTTGTCAAAGAAGAATTCCGCAGGTTTCGCATTGGTTTCGCCAATTCCCCCAACTCTCCCGGCCAAGTGAATCACGACGGATGGCCTGGAGCTTTCCATAAGCCTATCAACGTCCCCCATCTTCCGAAGGTCGTACTCCGAGCTCCTAGGCACGACAACATCCGAGGGGCTTCGTTTCTTAATCTCCTTCACTACAAATGAGCCGAGAAACCCGCTCCCGCCAGTCACGAGAACCCGTTCATTTTCCAAAATCGACATTCACGATCGCCCCTTCCAGCAAAGCAAGCAACTAACTCTTGAGCTTGATTTTGAGTCCTTCAGCCTCCAGGTCTGCCTCGAGCATCAGCCTCGCGAGCTCCTTGAACTTCACCTTCGGCTCCCATCCAAGTACTTTTTTTGCCTTCGAGTAGTCTCCGAGCAGGCAGTCCACTTCGGCAGGCCTGAAATAGCGCGGGTCTATTTTCACGTAGTCCTCCCACTTCTTCCCAACTAGGGAGAACGTTTCCTCTAAAAACTCCTTGACCGAGTGGGTTTCGCCAGTTGCAACAACGAAGTCGTCAGGTTCCTTGTGTTGGAGTATCCTCCACATCGCATCGACAAAATCGCCCGCATAGCCCCAGTCACGCTTCGCCTCCAGATTCCCCAAGTAGAGGCATTTATCCTTTTTAGCGAGGATGCGGGCAATTCCCCGCGTTATTTTCCTAGTGACGAACGTCTCGCCTCTCCTGGGAGACTCATGGTTGAACAAAATTCCATTCGAAGCAAAAATCCCGTAGCTCTCCCGGTAGTTCATCGTCATGTAATAAGCAAAAACCTTGGAGCAGGCATACGGGCTCCTCGGGTGGAAGGGCGTTGTTTCCTTCTGGGGCACTTCTTTGGCTTTGCCGAACATCTCGCTCGAAGACGCCTGGTAAAAGCGGATGTCCCGGTTTGCCCTTCTGACAGCTTCGAGAATCCTGACTGTTCCCACCCCAGTAACATCCGCAGTGTACTCGGGTATGTCAAAACTGGTCCTCACGTGCGATTGCGCGGAGAGGTGGTAAACTTCATCGGGCTCCGCCTTCCTAAGGACCTCGGAAATCGAGCTCGAGTCGCTGAAGTCTCCGTAACTCAAGTGGAATTTCGAAGTGGGGTCGTGTATGTCCTTTATGAGGTGGTCAATCCTTTTAGTGTTGAACGTGCTTGACCTCCTGATAATCCCGTAAACTTCATAACCCTTGGAAAGAAGCAGCTCTGCGAGATACGAGCCGTCCTGACCCGTTATTCCTGTGACAAGTGCGCGTTTCATTTGTTCACCAAGAATCGGTTTGCATCGTCATGATTAAGTATTTATTGCATTCCCGTTTTCTCTTTAGTGCCCACCCGGAATCTTCGGAG
>JBDRJJ010000008.1:0-6249 GCA_043815135.1 Microcaldota archaeon
GAAAGTTGTTTACGATGAACTAGTGGCGCTGATGGGCGAGAAGCACGCCCCGAAAATCGAGAAGCAGAGAATTCTCCTGCTTGGGCTTTATGGCTCCGGGAAAACGACGACTGTGGGGAAGCTCGCGCACTTCTATAAAAAGTCTGGTTTGAGCGTGGGAGTCGTATGCTGTGATGTTGATAGGCCTGCTGCGTATGAGCAGCTCCAGCAGATTGCCGAAGGGGCGAAAGTGAGTTTCTATGGGGAAAAAGGCGGGAAGGATGCGAGGAAAATCGCACAGGATGCCCTTTCGAGCGCAAAGGAGGATGTGATTATTGTCGACTCGGCGGGAAGGAACGCCTTCAGCGAGGAGCTGAAAGAAGAGCTGAAGGGCATTGATGGAGTGCTGAAGCCGGATGAGCGGTTCCTTGTTGTGAGTGCAGACATCGGGCAGGTTGCAGGGAGGCAGGCGAGGGAGTTCAACTCGGCAGTTCCGGTCACCGGAGTAATACTAACAAAGATGGATGGGAGCGGAAAGGGGGGCGGGGCGCTCAGTTCAGTGGGCGCGACGAGTGCGAAGGTGGCATTCATTGGGATTGGCGAGAAAGTCGGGGATTTCGAGCCCTTCGACGCGAAAAAATATGTTGGGAGGCTTCTGGGGTTCCCGGACCTCGAGAGCCTTATTGAGAAAGTGAAGGAGATTACTGAGCAGGAACAATTGAAACCGGAAATGCTCGAGGAAAAATTCACGATAAAGACGTTTTATGACCAGTTGAAAGCTGCAAAGAAGCTTGGGCCCCTCAAGAATGTGTTTGGGATGCTCGGGATGGTCGATGTCCCGAAGGAGATGATGGAGCAGAGCGAGGAGAAGCTGAAATCTTACGAGGCAATCATCGCCTCGATGACGAAGGCGGAGCGGGAGAACGCTGAGCTTTTAAGGAAGAACAGGAGCCGGATTGAAAGAATTGCGAGAGGCTCGGGGAGGAAGCCGGAAGATGTCAAGGAGCTTCTGACTAGGTTCTCGCAGATGGAGAAGATGCTCTCGCAGTTCAAGCACAACAGGGGATTCAGGAAGAAGATGGAGCAGTTCATGAAGAAAGGAGGAGGGGCGAACCTCCCATTAGGGAAGTGAGCTACCAGTAGTCGCTTATGAACGAGTGCCTTATTCCGATTACATCGAGTTCCCTGCACGCTGTTTTTGAACCAAGAAACTCGGAGAGGCTCGGCTTTGTTCTCCCGTCATCCCCTGAGATGAACTCTTTTACATACGTGCCGGATTCGGTGTCGATTGTGAGCTCTAATGTATCTGGGCCCAGCTGCTCCAAACTGACAATCCTCACCCATCTCGCCCGCTCCAAGTCAGAACGCCTGTGGAGAACCCTGTTGGGCGTCTGCTGCTTGAGGTTGAGGAGACGCGGGATTCTTGCGAGCCTGGATTTTCGTATCGGTTCAGATGATTGGACTAGTGCTCTGTAGGATTTCTCAAGCCTCGCCTCCTTAAGCATCTCAACCATCCTCGGCATAGTGAATGAAAGATTGGAGATCTCCACCTTCCCCGAGAGCCCTATGTTAATCTCGTTCTCGAGCCTTGGGAGATCCGCGGTTCTTACCAGGGGTTCCTCAAGCTCGACGACAAACGGCCTCCCACTCCCAAGCATCCTCGCGTCTACGTCTTCGCGCCCGGCTCCGTGGAATTTCGCGCCCCTCGCCCTGAATGCCTTGAGGAGAGGTTTTTCCACGAGCTCCTCGACTGATTGGTACTTGAAGAACGTTCCCTTGCAGTGCTCGCACCCGTTCTTGCAGTCGCAAGGCCACTTGGTTTGGGACATTTCGCGGGAGAACTTCCTGTAGTGCGCGTAGAGGAAGAGCGGGCTTATTGAGATTTCCGCCTGGGAATTTTCGAAATCGAACAGGAAAGTTACGTCTGGGGAATCAGGGGAGAATTCCTTCCCAAGCTCTCTCTTCGCTTGCGTTAGGATTTCGGAGTTCAGCTGTGTTTTTAGCGAGAGGGCCCTCGAGATTCCGACCCTGTCCCACAACTCCTCTTCGCTGATCTCAGCAGAGCGGGGGATTCTTGAAGAGATTGAAAAGCTGTGGAATTCGGCCTTTGCGATTTGCTTCGCGAGCTTTATGAGCTTCCCTGCCTTCCCGAATATTCTGTGGTTGCAGATGGAGCAGGCTCCATTGGAAGCCTTTAAGCCATTTCTCGCTGCGCAATGGGCGCAGAGAATCAGCTTACTCGAGCGAGATCGAGATTTCAACACTGTCACCGTCCTTCAGCCCGAGCTTCTTTCTTAAGTTGAATTTTGAGATTACCTCAATAATGTCGAGCCCGTAGTGGGACCGCGATGGGAGAATCACGAATCCCTTGACCCTCTTTTGCACAATACACGGGAAGCACTTTATCTCCCCCAGCATCCTTCCTTCGTGTGGGAATCCGCTTATCATGATTCCAACCCTGTCAGCAAGAATCAGCTTAGCCTCTATATTGTCTATCCGAATGTTGAGGGTCCCGGGGTATGGGAAAAGGCCGAGTTTCTGTTGAAACTGCCTGCTGTAATCAGGAAGGGGAACATAATACCTGCCGTCCCTCATCCCGGGCATCACTTGCCCCTTTATTGTAATCTTTTTTCTTGCCTCGAGAGACGCGTGGAGGCTGTCGCAAAGAATCTTTAGCTCTGAAAGAGTTTTCTGGGATAGCTTCACCCCGCTGAGGCTTCTCTCGACCCAGCCCTCCTTCTCCGCGAGTATGAGCCATCTCGAAGAAGTCTGCTGGGAGACTCCGAGCCTGGACGCAAGTTCAGCCGTAGGAAGCCGGACATGGCGCTCGTGGGAGCCTGCCCGGATGAGCGCGAAGACTAGCGGGTAATTTATTCCCATATTTGAGTCATTACTCGCGAAAATGATTTAAGCCTTTTCGGCGTGCCTTGGGCTTCGGCTCAGGGCCGGGGGTAGAGATTTATACTCTCTTGGGCTAGAAATAAGCGCCTGTGACGATATGAACAACCGCTGAGCTCGCGCTTTGATGAGGCTGACAGAATCTGAGGCAATCATGTTCGCTTGTGCCCTCACCCGCTTTCATCCTTGCTGCTGCCTTGAACGTCGTCTCCTGGACCCGTATCCGAAGCCCTATCCTCCCCTGGTCTGACTCCATGTGAGAGTTTTGTGATGTCCACCCCGTCCTTTGCAAGCCGCTCAAGGCGATCCATTTCTGCAGTCTCAGCACCTCTCCTCCTGTGCTCCTCGAGCCTCCACGCCTCTTCGGGGGTCTGGGTCTCCACATCGTGAAAGGACTGGCCAAGTTCCACTTTTCCTACATTCCGAAGGTAGGTGAACAAGTTTCCTTCCCCGAAAATCCTCTCGGTTAATGATTTTTTCCTTCGCGGTGCCTGTGACCGGTATGATGCCTGTTCGCCCGCTAGGCTCGCTGGGTTGACTGACCCAGGCTCGCCATCTGTTCCTTCGAAAACAAACGGTCCTTCGGCTGTGCGGGATTTTCTCGAGAGGATTTTTGAGAGTAGCCCTGGCCCCTTCTCCCTCTTTTTCATTGCCTTGTACTCGCGCTCCTGGTTCTTTATCTCCTCTTCCCTTTGTTTCTGCGTGAGCCTCGCCGCTCTGTGCTCCAATTCGGCATCCTTTCGCTCAATCGATGCGCGAAGCATAGAGGTTTTTGCTTGTTCGAGGCTTGCCCTGCTGGACTCGACTTGCGCGGTCTCGCCTATTCGCTCAGCCTTAACGCTGCGCAGGCTTCTTGGCTCGCCATCCACTTGAAGGGATGCGTTCTGGAGGCGAGTTTGGTGTAGGTGCATGGTGTAGGAATTTATTCTGCCTCCGCTAATCTCCCGCCCTGTTTGCTTGTTCACGTGAGCCTCGTAGTGGCCGAATCCGCCCATTCAAGTCACCTAGCTCGGGCCTAGTCTAGACCGCGCAACTTGCGCTACCTGCATTACCCGCGCAGTGTCCGGTTTCGGGAAAGCCATCTTCTCTTTTCCCCTGTCCCGTGCGAAAGATGGCATGCTTGACTGCTGTGCCGTGTAGCTTGCTGGTTTTTTGCTCTCAGTTGTTCTCACTGAAGCAAAGGAAGCTGTTACTTCGTTGCCGTTATCCCGAGTTGAAGTGCTGCTCCCAAACCTGTTGGGCGCCTGCTTCTGGTTGCTCCCTTGCCCGCTGTCATTTCCCTTTTCCCCAGCTATCACGTTAATTCCCGCTTTCCCTATTTCATATACGACGTTTACTGCGAGTTTTCCTGCTTCAAAAATTAGTGTGCCCGCGGCTTGCCCGACTGGCTTTGCCACTGACCAGTAGTCGCTTGTCGCCTTGCCGAAGCTGTCCGATAGTATCTCGCCCCTCCTTTCCTTATTGTCTCCAGAGAAGCCCCCGTTGAACGTGAACCTGACGCCCCCGTCAATGAGTATCGTTGCCGCGCTTGTCAGCACCACGAACGTTGCCAGTTGCACTGTCTTGACCTTGGCCCAGTCCCATGTTCTCTCAAACGGAACGGCTGCAGTGTCAATGTGGTAAGCCACGTCCGTCCTGACCCCGCCCCACACTTTTCCTGTAATCGAACTTCCACCTTCTCCCATGTGCCCTCACCTCGGGTTAAACTCATTCAGAATAAACCGGTCCGAATGACGCCGGCCAGCGTTTACACTAGCTAACGCTGGTGCTGGGCAGCGGAGTTTCCACTAGCTGCCGCTGAATTACTCGCGGAAAAACCTGTGCAGAGCTAGAGCTGACTCTAGCAAAGCAACTCAGCCGCTCTTCAGGGCTAACGCTAACGCTAGGCTGAGAAACGGCCTGGATAAGGCTGCCGCTCGTGTTCTTGGGTCCCGAAATTGCGGGTTTGTAGCGCTTCCGCTAGCTTCCGCTCAATCCGGGAAACTCCGAAAATCCCCAGGCTCGGCTAGCGCTAACGCTAACTGCATTGCCTGCGAAAATTCAGGCTCTCCCCGTCGAAATGTGCCTGATGAGCTTATAAATACTTTTGGCCTTTGTTTTGAAAAAAATGATAGATAATGTCCAAATTTGGTATAAACGCACCAAACGGAAAATTTCGTTTTCGAGGTGAAAGCCTAGCAGGGTATTATAATTTTATTGAAGCTAAGGGTAAACTATGAAACAGGTGATTGTCACGAGGAGCGACCTCAAGCTCGGGAAGGGAAAGCTTGCTGCGCACGTAGCGCACGCCTCGCTTGAGGGATACAAGAAAGCAAAGGAGAAGGACAGCGAGACTGTTGAGGAGTGGGAGCGCAAGGGGCAGAAGAAAGTGGTTGTGAAGGTGAGTAGCGAGCAGGAGATGCTCGAGCTTTATGAGAGGGCGAAAAGAACCGTCCCCTGCGCGCTCATCAGGGATGCCGGACTCACGCAGATTGAGCCGGGGACTCTTACCTGCATTGCAATCGGACCATGGGACGAAGAGCTTGTTGATAGGTTTACCAAGAACCTTAAGCTTTTATGATGGATAAGTAGACTGGGAACAGAGGCTCTCCTGATGGAAGACTCAGTTTGGGAAAAACCCATGGATGAAGTCTACTCGTTTCTTGCTAGTTCTGAAAAAGGCCTTTCTGCGCATGAAGTGGGGGAGCGGCTGAAGAAGCACGGGAAGAACGACATACGAGACAAGGATAAGCGCGAGTGGCTCGAGATATTGCTCGCCCAGTTCTCCAGCCCGCTTTTGCTGATACTTCTTGCTGCTTCTGTAATCTCCGGCCTCCTGGGGGATTTTTCTGATACGGCAATAATAATCGTGATAACTCTTGTAACTGTGCTGCTCGGCTTTCTGCAGGAGTACAAGTCCGAGAAAGAGGTTGCCGAGCTGAAGAAATATTTCTCTTACCACGCAGTTGTTATGCGGGTGGGGGTAAAAGAGCAAATCGACTCTAGGGAGCTAGTGCCCGGCGACATCGTCTTCGTCGGGCTGGGGGACATCGTCCCTGCTGACATGCGGATAATCGAGACTGGCGGGGTGATAGTGAACGAGTCGGTCCTGACCGGGGAATCGAGAGAGGTACGAAAGACTGCCCGCGGGGAAGTGAAATCCGGGAACCCCCAGGATGTATCGAATGGGCTTTTCATGGGAAGCACTGTGATTGACGGGTATGCAAGATGCATTGTCGTCTCAACAGGGCATGGGACATTTTTTGGAAAGACCGCAAGCGTTTTCAGCTCCAAAGTCCCGGAATCCGATTTCCAGATAGGGATGAAGAAATTCGGGAATAGCCTGCTGAAGGTGATAGGTGCACTCACTCTTTTTGTGTTCCTAGTAAACGT
>JBDRJJ010000009.1:0-3841 GCA_043815135.1 Microcaldota archaeon
GGCAATCGGTCTTCTCGCAGCATCGCTTCTCACGGGCTTGTTCGAATTCCTCATGCCGAAGCACCGGAAGGAACTCCATTCAATCTGGACAGGCGGGTTCTTCGGCATCACAGTTTTTGCAATAAGTGCCATCCTCCTTCCACTTCAGGACGCCCTTGTTTTCGGTTTGGCATCCGGCTTAGGCTATGCGTTCCACATAACTGTCGATTTCTTCGGCGACAGGATTTAACTCGGAGGCCAGCTCTCTGGGCAATCCGGGCACTCGGGATTCTCACCTGGGCAGTCTGTGCAAGGATAAGTATTCACCTGCTTGCAGCAGCAGCTGTAGTCGGACACGCCCCAATCCCATCCGTAGTAGTGGATATACGAGCAGACAGTCTGGCACTGGATTGAGTCAGCTCCTTTGTACGTATTGCACACTTCAGGGGCGACATCCTCCGCAGCGACAAGCGAGTAGCTCTCTGAAGCGCAATACTGTGCACAATTGACTGGCACTGGGTCGCAGGGGTCTCCTATCCCGTCTCCGTCAATATCGCCTTGCGTGTTTGGAGTATCCGGGCAGTTGTCCGCATAGTCCGGATATCCATCATGGTCCCTGTCCGGGGTCTCGCACTTGCAGGTCTCCATGTTGCAGGCCATCGGTTCAGAGCACGGAATTCCCTGCTCGCACTGCTCTGTCCCGTCAACCACCCCGTCCCAGCAGACCGCAGGCTTGAAGCAGTCCAGCGAACAAGAGGTGTAGTTCTCCTCAGGCTGGCACACGCCGTCCCCGCAAACAGGCGGGCAGTCCTCTGGGCAGGTCTGGTAGGTTTCCCCAGTCACACACACCCCATCTCCGCAGTAGGGCATGCATGCGCAGGTTTCATAATCGCATCTGAGGCCAGCCTGCTTGCACTCTATCCCGATTTCGCATTCCTCATAAACACCGTCTGAGTTCGGCCTCTGAATCCCCTCATCTCCGCAATAGGTCCTGACCATTGTGGAGACGCACCTGCAGGTGTCATAATCGCACCCGCTCCCCTGCGGGCAGATGTCAACACCCTTCTCGCACTCCTCGAAAACGCCCTGCGAGTTCGGCCTCTGGAGGCTCATGTCCCCGCAAGTGGTTATCGCAGGAGTTACTGGCGAAACAGCAATCACCCTATACATCGTGACATTCTGCCTTCCATATTCGAGGGTTGCGTTCGGCCACATTTTCGTGTGGTACTCCTTCCCTGTCCACGGGTCCATCAGGCTTATGTTGTATGTTCCGTCTGCATTCGGAGTTGCGCTGCTGGACTTGCCAACCATCGCGTGTCCCCCGCCCCTCGGATACTTTATCCCAACGAGAACATCTTCGCACGCCTCAAGCTCACGCCTGTAATCCTCATACGTCGGGTCCCTGTCCTGGCCGAGGGCCTTCCCGTATTTCTTTATTATGAATTTCCCGGAATAGCCGCTCTGGTTTATGAATTTCTCCAGCCCGGCAACGAATTTATCGAGCATAGTCCCTGAATCCGGGTCTGTTCTCATGAGTTTTCCAAGTTCGTCAGCCATCTCTTCAGTTGCTTCGAGTTCAGTCACCTTTCCGTCTCCGTCAGTATCCGCCCGTTTTTTCTTTGTCTCGTTTTCAGAGTACTGGTCCAAGAAGTTTGTGAAGCCCCTCCCGAACCAGTAGCGGAAGCTGTAGGAGGCCGAAGTGGGGGCGCACCAGTTGTCTCCCCATTCCCTCCATTTTCTCTGCGAGAATTCTCCCTGTATCCCCTTTATGAAAGAGTATCCTCCAACCAATTCAGGCGGCGTGTCATCCCCATTGCAGTCTTCAAGCACCTCAGGGGTTGGAATTTTACATTTGCAACCAATGCATTCCTTCGGCTGTGGGCACGGGTCAGAATAGGAGTCTGGAATCCCATCTGCATTGTCATCCGGCGCGTATCTCCCTCCGCCCAAGTCGCACTCCTCGTCTCCCCCATGCTTGCTATCAGAAACATAACCATCCCCGCACCTCGCGGTTACAACCCTTGAAACGCACTTGCAGTCTATGCAGCTCTTCCCTTCAAGGCAGGTGTCGCGGAATATGGCGGTCTTCAAACCACCTATGTCGCAATGCTCGTCCGCCTCGACCTTTCCGTCCCCGCACGTGCCGGTGATTTTCGGCGCCTCAGGAGCTTCTGGCCCCGGTGTTTTTTCTTCCCCCTCCCCGCCGGTCTTTACTGTCTTGCCCTCGTCGTCCTTAACTGAATAATCCTTCTCGCCTGCGTCTATCGCTTGCTGGCAGCCGAACAAAACCAGGCCAAACAGAAGCATCCCAACTAGAACGGAAAAGTGTTTCGCCATATTCATCCCAAAAAAAAATGAACCTAAAATTATAAAAAGGGTCACTGGTCCGAGTTCCGCTGGCCCGGGCATCCACGGTTTGGCTAAACAACTATGGCATTGGGCGGCGATGGGAAAAGACTCTGCTTCCTACCTCGCCCGCTTTCTTTTCCTCACCCTAAAAACCTTCCTCAACCCCGGATTGAGGAGCTGGAACGGAGAGAGCTTTTCAACATGGTTCGCGACTGAAGTAAGGCTCCCTTGGACCGCCCTGCTGATTGTGGGTTTGGTAACATTCAGGAAAAGCTTGATTTCATCCCTGACGAGCCGGGGCATGAGGAAATTCTTCCGTACCTTCTCAATTGCGTTTCTTCCAATCTTTCTTGCAACGGGTTGGTGCTTTAAGAGATAAAGAACCCTGTTCGCGCACTCGTCAACCCCGTTTATCAGGTAGCCGTTGACGCGGTCGTCAATCTGGAGCGGTATGCCGCCGACTTTTGATGCAACAACCGGGGTTCCCTTCCACATGGCCTCTGAAACTGTGAGCCCAAAGCCCTCCTTGAGGGATTTCTGGATTATCACGTCGGCCCTGCGCTGCAATGCGTTCACAAGCAGGTCGTTCTGGGCAGTTATGAGTACGATGTCCCTCTCCTTCTCGACCTTTCGAAAAACTTCGTTGAACACCTTCTCCCCTTCCGGGTCGTCACTTGCCATGGAGCCTATGAGGACGAGCCTGCACTTGAACTGCTTCTGAACCCTGCGGTGAACTTCGATGACCCCCAGCGGGTCTTTCCACGGGTCGAATCTCGATACCTGGGCTATCAGCGGCATATCATCGTGTATTCCGTATTTCTTGAGTTCGCGCTCAATCTCCGTGTCAGTCAGTTCCCTGTTTTTGTCCGAGAGCGGGTCAATGGCAGGAGTTATTATATGGTGCGGTTTTTTCATGGGGAGCTGATAGCTCCTTGAAGAAACAACAATCGCGTCGTAATGCTGGATGTAACGCCTAAGGAAGTCCCAGGTTGTTTTGCTCGGGGTGGATAAATCGATATGGCACCTCCAGACCCATGGCTGCTTTGTCTGGACTTCCGGCATATTCAAAAGGAGCGGCATGGGCTTCCACAAGTACGGGAACTTTCGAAGATAGCGCGTAATCAGGCCGCAGGGCTGCGGGTCGTCAATAACCACCAGGTCGTACCACTCAAGCTTCGTGAACTCAGAGTTTTCGTCAATTGCGTTTTCATACTGCCTCATGTCCTCCTTCGTAATCTCAATATTGGCCCCCTGGAGGGAGTTATGGATTTTTTTCGTGACATTGAAGAACTCCCTGCTCCCCTTAAAAGACCTCCACTCAGTTTGAAGCCCCGCTTCGTTCAGGAGAGGGATATATGCGTTCAGCATCTCCGCAACCCCTCCCCCGTAATAAGTAGAATTGACGTGGGCCATCGTCTTGCCATCGCAGGAGCTTCCAATGTCATAGATGCCCTGGATGTAATCGTCTCCCATTATCTCTGCATACTGCTCAAGGCTTTTTTTCATTCTGTTT
>JBDRJJ010000010.1:0-2519 GCA_043815135.1 Microcaldota archaeon
GGTTTTCCCGCATGCACTGCCAAAGCGGCAGGAGGGAGAGACAAATGAAGCAAGAAGACTTAATGAAAGCGTTGGGGACTTGCCTCGAGGAGAAGGGCAAGAGGAAATTCACCCAGAGCGTAGAGTTCATAATAAACTTCAAGGGAGTGGACTTCTCCAAGCAGGACAGCAGGATGAACTTATCCATTGCCTTACCGAATGGAACGGGCAAGAGCACGAAGGTTGCTGTTTTTGCAGATGGGCAGATGGCCCTTGATGCCAAGAATGCGGGAGCGGACCTCGTGATGCCCGCATCAGAGATCCCGGAGCTTGCGAAGGACAAGATCAAGCTCAAGACTCTCATGAAGGACTACATATTCTTTGCACAGCCGAACCTCATGATGCAGGTCGGTAAGAACCTCGGGCAGTCGATGGGAGTGCGTGACAAGCTCCCGAAGCCCATTGTCGGCGCCTCATTTGAGAAGCTCGCAGAGGTGGAAAGGAGGACGGTCAAGCTCAAGAGCAAGGGAAAGTACCTTCCGACTGTTTCTTGCCTCGTGGGAACCGAGACGATGCCGCCTGAAAAGATTGCAGAAAACGTAACTCAGGTGTATGAAGCGGTTTCAAACGCAGTTGGAAAACAATCTCTCAAGTCTGCCTTTGTGAAGCTCACGATGGGCAAGCCTGTGAGGGTTATCTAGGGGTCTTTATGCCAAGCGAAAAAATCCTCAAACAAAAGTCTCTTGCAGTGGAAAAGCTCGCAAAGGAGCTGAAAGCAGCGAAAGTTATTGCGATTGTTGACTTGAAAGAACTGCCTTCCCGCCAGTACCAGAAAATCAAGAAAGCGCTTACTGGGAAAGCAAAATTCTCAGTAGCCAAGAACAATGTCATAGAAAGGGCATTTGAGAAAGCGAATGTAGGGAAGGAGCTTATCCCGCAGATGAAGGGCCCGACCGGGCTCATAATGACGGACATGAACCCGTTCGAGCTATATAAGATAATAAGGAGCAACTCTGGCAAGGCTGCAGCAAAGCCCGGCCAGATAGCGCCGTTTGACATAATCGTCCCTGCTGGCGAGACCAACATCCCGCCTGGGCCCGGGCTATCCGAACTGAAGCTTGGGAAAATCGACGCGAGAATTGCTGCTGGGAAAGTAGTAATCGCAAAGGACTCGACTGTTGCAAAGAAAGGGGAGAAGATTACCGGCCCTGTTGCTAAAGCGCTCTCGAAATTGGACATCACCCCATTCGATGTCAAGATGAGCGTTCCAGCTGTTCTTGAGGGTGGGGCGATTTACCCTGAGTCCGTGCTCGATATTGATGACGTGAAATTCATGATGGACCTGAGAGGTGCCGCGTCAGGCGCGTTCAACCTTTCAGTGAAGGTCGCTTATGTTACTCCTGATAACATTAGGGTGCTCCTCGGCAAGGCCCACAAGGATGCAATGGGTGTTGGTGTTGAAGCCGGGGTGTATGAGAAGGGAGTAATCGAGTTGCTTTTGGCAAAAGCCTACCGTCAAGCCGGCGGGCTGAAGGCCAAGGCGGGTAATTGACAATACTAGGAGGTTGTGGATATGGAATACATACACGCGGCTCTGTTGCTTCACTCCGCAAAGAAGGAGATAAATGAAGCGAATGTCGTTAGCGTGCTGAAGGCAGCTGGTGTTGAAGCTGACCCGGCGAGGGCGAAGGCGCTTGTCGCATCCCTTTCGGGAGTCAACATCGAGGAGGCCATAAAGACTGCGGCGATGCCGGTTGCGGCTGCGCCTGCTGCGGCACCTGCTGAGCACAAGAAAGAGGAGAAGAAGGAGCCAAAGGACGAGAAGAAGACCGAGGAAGAGGCAGCTGCCGGTCTTGCGAGCCTGTTTGGTTAGTTCCCTTCTTTTCTTTAATTTTTCTTTTTCGTTTGCCTAATTTTTGTTTTTCATCTCGCTAGCTTTTGGTTTGGCTCGGCTTGATATTTTTTGAAATATAAAGAGTAAAAGAGCAAAAAGCCAGGCCAACAAAGATAACTCGGCAATGGGATCTGAATAAATGTTAGGAAACTCGAACCCAGTAAAGGCCTTGACGAGTGTATTCCATGCGGATAAGTTGAGTAATACGACCAGGCCGAAAATCAGCAGCAAAACCGGGGCTTTTTCTGACAGCTCCTTCTTTTTCATATAGACTGCCAAAAGTATCAGCGTGAGTATGAACGTTGGTGATAGGAGAAGCAGCATGGTGATGGTGTAATTGACGATGGAGGCCGTCGTGGTTATCTTAGCATCATTTAGGGTTGTTCTGAAGAATCCAGGATATGTCGAACAGTTATTGCTCTTCGCATCCTGAACCCAATCTTCAGAAAGAGCAAACGGGCTAGTCGTAATGGAATATTCCGGCAAATAGCAGTCGTTGTCAGTAGGCAAGAACTTTCTTTTGAAAGTCGGGGGGTATTGGATGGTAGATTCGGAATCGAAACCCTCCCGGTCGATGCATTGTTTTGTTTGGTGGTTCACGAGAACGCATGGGGGCGGGAGTGGCCCGATAAGCGGGTGAACAACT
>JBDRJJ010000011.1:0-4058 GCA_043815135.1 Microcaldota archaeon
TATCGAGCTCAGGTATCTTCCAAGTTCTTCCCTATCCGGAGCCGTTATATTCCAGAGAATCTCGTACTCGACTGTTTCTCCCTTCTTCCTAAGAATGTTGACTGGGCTCATCTGTTCGAATTTTAGTTCAGGTTGCTTCTCGGACTCCTTGCTCCCTTCGCAATCCTGGTGGTACACGGATACCTTGAGGCGCTTCACTCTGCTGCCCATGTCTGATATTGGGCTTTTCGGACTTTTTAAATGCGTTTGGACATAGTTCCAACTTTTTCCTTTGAACTATCACACTGAAATGGAATGAACTAACAAAACGCGAACTTTATGGGTGGTGAAGTTCGTGGAAGCCAAAAGCGTAATGCTCGCAAATCCCCATTTTCCAGTGAGAACTTACCCGGGGGCCCCAATGGGCCTCTTCATGATAAAAAGCGCATTGGAAAAAGCCGGCGCCAGGAGTTCTGTATTCGATTGCGACCCAATGGGGGGAGCAAGGGAGTTCAAAAGGCAGCTTGAGGCAGAAAAGCCCTCGATTCTCGGAGTTACGAGTTTATCTTTCCAGATAAACGAGGCTGCATGGCTTGCGAGAATCGCAAAGAATGTCGACCCGAAAATAACCGTGATTCTCGGCGGTCCGCATGCCATGGTTGGATGGAAAGAAGTTCTTGAGGACTACCCCGCATTCGACATGTGCTGTGTTGGAAGGGGCGAGGACCCGATGGTCGAACTAGCGAAAGGGATGGGGCTAGAGCAGATAAAGGGGCTCGCTTACAGGAATGGAGGGCGGATAATCCTTGGCGGCCCGAGGCCGTGGGAGGTTGACATAAATCAACACATTCCAGATAGGTTTCTTCATTTTCCAAGCTACGACTTTAAGATTCTTTACCACTCCGATGATACTCCGCTCAAGACTGCCCAGTCGATGCTAACCCTGGGCTGCCCCCACAACTGTGTCTTCTGCTCAGAGCCCATAAGGGCGAGGATGGCGGGAGAATCGGAAGGCTTCAAGGTTTTGAGGAGGTCGCCTGGAAGCGTAAAAGCCGAGATGCGCGAGCTGAAAACACTTGGGTACGAGTTCGTCTATTTCGACGATTCGACTTTCACTCTCAGCAAGGAATACGCGCTAAAGGTTTCAAAGATAATGGGCGAGGTAGGATTGCTTTGGGGCTGCAATACGAGAGTCGATGCAGTCGACTACAAGCTTGCAAGTGAGATGGCGAAGGACGGATGCAGGTATATGTTCTGCGGCTTCGAGAGCGCGGTTCCCGAAGTGCTCCTCTCAATGAGGAAGACCGCGAATCCAGACTACTACCTCAAGTGCGCGAAGGAAACATACGGCTGGCTAGGGGAACTTGGTTTCGACAGGATGGCGTACATCATATTCGGTGGCCCACGAATGAACAAAGACGGGAGCATAACAATTGAGACTCCAGATGACGCGAGAAGATCCGTTGATTTTGTCGTAAACGAGCTAAAACCTACGTCCATAAGCCCGAGCGGCTTCCGTCTCCTCCCAGGAACAACTGCTTCAACTGACACACGATACTCCCTCCTCTGGCCAGAAGGAAAACCGATTACAGCCAGGACTTACCACCGGGGAATCGAGCGCATTGGCCCCATGACCGACAGGCTCGAGGGGGCGGCTCATTCGGTCACGACTCTAAACGAAGATAGGTCAGGAAGAATCATCGAAATGCTGCTCGAAGCGCAGAAGAGCGGGGTGAAAGTGAACTTCAACGACTAGTGGAATCAGAAAGCATATCAATATCAATAACAACCCCGTAACTAGTTTAGTGGTTTCCTTGCCTGAAAAATACACCGGGGTGAAATTCAAGGTAAAACGAGATGCGCTCAAGCGAGCGAAAGTAAGCGACGAGAGGATTCCGGAAATAATCAAATGGGCGAGGATTCTATTCGAGAAGGGTTTCGCCCCTGAAAACTCGGGGAACATCAGCGTGAGGAAAGAGCACGGCACCATAATAAAGGCGACTGGGAGCGAGTTCGCGAAACTGGGCAACAAGGATTTTGTTTTTGTCGAGGAGTTCGATTTCGAGAAGTTTGTTCTTGCAAAAGCCACGGGGCTTCTACCCCCATCCTCAGAGACTCCCCTTCACCTTGCGATCTACCTCACCCGGCCGGATGTCCAGGCAATAGTCCACTGCCACGCGTTCCCGAAAGGGGTTCCGGAGACCGAAGAGGAGTATCACTACGGGAGCATCGAACAGGCGAAAGCAGTATGCGATTTGCTGAAGACGGGGGACATCGCGATTGCAAAAAACCACGGGGTCTTTTCTGTTGGAAAAACAGTCGAGGAAGCAGCAGAGCTAATTCTCAAACAAGCTTAGCGAGCTCCCCAATAACCTTCTTTATCTCGCCCTCCCTCTTTCTCGCAGTCTCGAGAACCTCCTCAACAGTAAGCGGGTTTTTTGAAATCCCGGCTGCATAATTCGAGGCAATCGCAATGTTTGCGAACCTAATCCCAAGCTCGTTTGCGAGAATCGCCTCTTGAGCCGAGGTCATTCCAACAAGGTTCGCCCCGAGCTTTCCGAGAGCCCTAATCTCGGCCTTGGTCTCGAACCTGGGCCCGCTCGCGTGCGCGAGGATTCCGTTGTCCTGAAGGGGAATTTTTTCTTTCCTGGCAATTGCAATGATTTTCCTCGCAAGTTCCGGGCTGTACGGCTCCGTCATGTCGGTATGGGCGAGCCCCTTGGAAAAATCATCGAAGAATGTTGGCTGCGGGCCAAACGAAACGAGGTCGCGGACAACCACGAGGTCCCCGATTACGTAGCCCGATATCACCCCCACGGAGGAGATTGCTAGAATGTCAGTGACCCCGAGTGCTTCGAGTGCTGAGATGTTTGCCTTGTGGTTTATCATGTGCGGGGGTATCGTATGCTTCTTTCCATGTCTTGGGATGAAAATGCAAGGGGATTTGGAGAGCGTCCCTTTGAAAACCGATACAGTCCCGAATTTAGTCTTAACCTTTGCTTCCTTCCCTTTGACCAAACCGTAAAGCCCGCTCCCGCCTATAACTCCAAGCACGCAAACACCCGAATGAATTTATTGTTTTGTTTTTTAAACACTCTCATGCTCTACGTTGCCGGTCACATAGCATATGACTACATATTCTCAATCGACGACTTCCCAAAGGCCAATGCCTCCTGCTACATATCTGAGTTTGATACATACTTCGGAGGGGGGGCTGCGAACACCGCATGCGCAGCTGCAAAGCTTGGGGTGAAGGTGGGCCTTATTGCAGCTGTCGGAGAGGATTTCAAGGGCTCGGACTATGAAAAGCAACTCAAGAAAAGCAAAATTGACCTATCGCACGTGAAAATCCTCACGGGCAAAAAAACCCCACGAGCCTACATGTTCCTAGAGCCGCACGGCAATTTCCTTTCGTTTTTCTACTGGGGCGCAGGGGAGGAGTTCAAGAGGCTTGAGCCCCCTGAAATCAATCTGAAGGAAGGGGACTTGATTCACATATCAACAGGGGACCCGGATTTCAACGTAAAATTGAGCGAGAGGTTCGGCTCCGTTTCTTTCGACCCGAGCTACGACACCCCGCTCTACAACAAGGAGCACATGGTAAAGATTCTCAAGCACACGAAATTCCTCTTCTGCAACAGGCACGAGATGAGCGAGATTCTCGAGCTTATCGAGACGTCTCCGCTGGATTTCGGAGTCGAGGCAATCATAATGAGCGAGGGAAGCGGGGGGACAGTAGTGAAGACTCGGAATTACACAATCAAGGTCCCTGCGGTGAAAGCAAAGGTTATCGACACAATCGGGGCGGGCGACGCCCACAGGGCGGGATTCCTGTGCGCCTACCTGAAAGGCGATTCACTCAAAAGGTGCGCCCAAATCGCTTCTTCTGTCGCAAGCTTCGTTGTCGAGAAAAGGGGCTCGCAGACAAACCTGCCCAACTGGAAGCAGGCGCTCTAGCGAGTCGATTAGTCATCTGCCAAATCGAAAGCCTCGGTAACAATAACACCTTTGGCGTGGTATGCGTATCCTGCTCGATGAACAGCTCGCTGCATTTGCTTCAACTGCATTCGCAAATGGGG
>JBDRJJ010000012.1:0-5690 GCA_043815135.1 Microcaldota archaeon
TCGATGCTGTTTTCTCTGAGAGGAACGTTTGGTCTGCCGGTAAGCCGCTTGCCATAAACTCCGCCACTAGCGACCTCCTCAACTTGAAGAACATCGGGAGGGGATACTGGCTCGGATTCTCTAAAAATGGTTTTCTTTCTACAGTGGAAAGGGATTTCGACAGCGTTATTGCCGGAGGATACGGGCAGGACCGGGGGAAGGCTGAAAGGGACGCGCTCGCGAACTATGGGGAACTGATGAAGGCGATTTCAACGCATTTCCTTGAAGGAACCGTAGACTCGAAGAAAGTCTCCTGTGCATTCGTCCTGTTTGGACTCGGGGGAGGGACTGGGAGCGGCGCTGGCCCGATTATTGCTTCTGCCTTCAGGACCCTTAAGATACCGGTTATCGCAATTGCCGTGTTGCCCGCCGGGGAGGAGGGGAGCTTGGCCGCGAGTAACGCCCACGTTAGCTTGAAGCGGCTCTCGGAAATCGCAAACTCAGTGATACTCGTTGACAACCAAAGAATTGCCTATACCGGAAACATGGCAAACGCTTACCGGAGATATAATGACTACATCGCAAAAGCGCTCATTGAACTCGCACTCGGAAGCGAAACCGAAAAGATAAACCCAGCTAGTTTTGCAGGAAACCCCCCCGTGATAGACATAAACGACATAATAACTGCAACAACATTGAAAGGCAGGACCTCGTATGCCTGCCTCGCGCGCTCGAGCGAGAGAACGAGGGGGCTAGTCAACTACTTGCTTCCGTTTGGAGGGTGGAAAAGAATCGACGTGATAAAGCTCCTTTACGAATCATTCCTTAAGCTCAGCGTTGAGGGAATGAAGCCTGAAGAATGTGAAAAGAATCTCGCATTGCTCAGGCTTCCGCCGCATTACTTGGAGTCATCTGGAGAGCTTGCGCCAATTGACGTTATAAGGGCCTTTCTCTCTGAGCGCTCGGCCATGAAGCAGACGCACCTCGGGGTCTCGATTACCAAAAGGAATCTTGTCTCCACTGTGCTCTTATTCACGTATCCCGAGGAGAATGTGGGGCGCATCTCAGAGCTCCGCTCGCAGGCAAGCTATTACAAGCAAGAACGGGTGGAGGGGATAGCGATACCGAAGATGTTCCTGACGAAGATTGAGGCCCCTGCAGGAGTGAGTGACAGGGGGACAGTGGAGGTGGGGGGAGTCTCCGGGCCCCTTGGTTCTGTCTTTGCACTGAAGGAAGGAAGGCATCAGATGAAAGTGTCGACCCAGAAACACGAGTCGTATTCGGGGACAATTTATGTTGATTCGCACTCAACGATTACTGTTGGCTTATCAACAAAGAAAGAGGGCGTGGGAAAGCTTAGGGTAGTCGTAGCTGATTCCGGGAAGCCAGTAAAGGATGCTGAGATTGTAATTGGAAAAAAGACCGAACGCACGGATGAGGCCGGGGAAGGCGAATTTGAACTCGATGTGGGCGAACACAAGATTACGATAATTCACCCCAATTACAAGATTTACGAGGCAGAAGTAAGGTGCGAAGGGGATTCCTCGCTCTGTGAAGTGGAGCTCAGGCCGAAGGGGGAGAAGAAGGGGAGGAAGAAATAGCTATTTAGAAGGAACGCTCCTCTCCAGAATTCCAGAAAATATGTGGTGAAGGCATCGGAATCTCCTTGCTCACTATTTCTATCACTATTGGATTCTCCTCGGAAACTGTCATCATGACCGTATCCTTGTAAACCAGGAAATAGGCAGGAGCATGTGTGATGTCGGCTCGAGAAAGAACTAAGCCAGGAAATCCCCGAGCTCTGCGATCATCTTTTCAGCAGAATCGAGAATGAACGCTGCTAGCCTGAGGTTGAAAACGGATGGTGTCAGAAGGAGCTTCTGCGCGGTTTTCCACAAAACGAGCGGAGGGTAGATTGCACTTTTCCCGGTGCTGTGGGTTATGAGGAGATCCACCTGCGCAAGCTTCTGCCTCGCGCTGATGAGATCCGGTGTCCGAAGCGATGGAAGCTCGACTGTCCTGGGTTTCTTGCCCTTCGCTTTTGCATATAAGGAGAGATTCCTTCTTTCCACCATCCCTTTTGCGATGCTCGTGATTGCAAACGCTGCGCTTTTCTGGGATTCTGAACGGGCTTTCGCCCCTGATTCGCTTCTCACCTCGTCCAGGGCCATCTTGTGAATCGCCAGGCATAGGTTGAACATGAAATCGGGTATTGCTGGGTTGTATCCCGTGCCTATCTCCTCCCTGCTTCCCCTCGCAGAGCTTACGGCCTCTTCCAGGGACTTCGATTCTTGGGTCGGCCTGTCTTTTTGAAGCCTCGCGTGATAAAGCGGCTCGTCGCCAACCTTTATCTTTTGCCTGAACTCGGCGTGCGATTCAGCTATTATGTGGAGCTCCTTTTCCCCTGGCTGCGGATGGAAGCTCGCTTTCCCATAAGAACCCGTAACTCCGACTTCGTCACCTAGCTTCACGTCCACGCCCTCGAGCGGCTCTCCGGAGCTGGAGACAACGAGAATCGAGAACTGCCTCCTCCTCTTATTCGAACGGGTTATTCCGAAATATAGGAGGATGAGCAATGCTATGAGCATTGCAATTAAAAAGAGGGCGAACGCGGCTAGGAGGAGTAGTTCCATTTCGCTACCTCTTTCGGAGGGGCCTTTTTCTCAGGCTCTTTGAAACATCGTCTTCTGGGGGGAGCCCCTTGCTTTCCTTCCCCTCCTTCATCCAGCCTTCAAGAAGCTCTTCCCCCGACTCCCCGCCCTTTCTCGTCTTGTTGATCAGGTCCTCGGTCTTTTTTGAGTAATCGCGAAGCCACCCTTCTATCATCTCGAGCTCCTCTGGTTTTATCACCGCCCTTATGTTCGGGTGGTCTTCATCCTTCACCTCGAGCGAGTCGCCAGAGCGTTTAAGGTTCTCTGAGAATGCTTTGAATTTCCCGATGCTTCCTGAAAGGAGCTTTTTCAGGCTGAAGCCCCCGAGGAGGACCATTACGTCGTATCCGTCCCCTGTGCCCTCATCTTTTGTAGTGAGGCTGCAGTACCTAACGAGCCCGCCGTGGCTCCCGGCGCTGAACTTCGTTGAGAGCTTGCGAGCTGCATCCTCGAGGCGCTCCTGGGTCAATTCGCCGCTCGCGATGTCCTTTCTCGGGGCGCGGACGATGAAGTAGGCCATCGTTGATGTCTTCTCGTCGAGCGGGCACATCTGGCTCCTGAGCGCGAGTTCAAGGCCAGCTTCAAGGCCAATCATCTCAGAATCAATCCCCCAGGATATGCATGGGGTGAAGTGGTATACTCCCAGGGATGTTGGGATTTGGTAATAGTCTGCTACATCGATTGTCGCTTCGGCGGATTTCCCGCTCGGGGCCACCATCATGTCAACGGCCTTTATGATTTCCTGGTTTATGAGATTGAACTTGTCCTGCGAGCTTTCAGAACCCGTGAGCTTTGCGACTTCGCTGTTGTGGGCTATTATGACGAGCTCGCTGTTTCTCTTGCCCTCACGGCCATATTTGAGGAGACGGGTGAACCCGCAGACTGCATTGAAGTGCCGCTGGGATGCTTCTGAGTAGAGCGGCCAAATGCCCAAGGAGATGTAGTTGCTCTGGGAAGCCGTCGGCATCTTGCTCTTGAGCTGGTTTATGATATACGGAAGGCTCCCGTTCCCGGTCCCCCCACCAAGAGTTGTCAAGCCCAGAATTACGTCAGCCTGAGCGAGCTGCGAGTTGGCAAAATACCTTTTGATTGTCTCGAAATCTTTCGCTGCCTCCTCCTCCCCTATCTTCCAGACGTTTCCTGCTCCGGAAGGAGCGGAACCGAAGATGCACGTCTTCTCCTTCTTTATCTTCTGGAGTATCGAGTTGAACTCCGGGGTGATTCTCGAGCCAAAAGCTTTTTCTGGGCGTATATCAGATGCAGTCGTATTAAGTAGGAGAATCCTGTCGCTCAGGTATTTGTTCTGGAATTCCGCGAGGTACTGGATGGCGATTTTGTTCGCCCCCTCTCCTGAAGCGATCATTCCCCACTCAGTTCCTTCCCGTTCTCTTTTTGCCATAAGCATCAACGTTTAGTTCTCGATTAGTTTTGGTTCCGGGGACTCTATGAATTTTACCTTAGGGTGCTTTTTCTTGTACAGGAGGAAGAAAACCTCCGGGTAATTGATGTCGATGTCCTTGGCCTGGACCTTGCCATTTTCAGAAATCCTCGCGTCGATTAGTTTCTCTATTTTCTGGTAGCTCCTCATTATTCGCACGTTGCGTATGAGTTCATCAAGGCCGGGGGAAAGCTCCTTTAGGGTTGCAGCCAAGCGTTTGGTGAATTCCGGAAGAGTCCCGGATGGTGTGGAACTCTTATCCGGCAGCTTCGTCTGCATCTCGCGCGGAGGCTTGTAACTGTCCAGCTCCTCTTTCAGCCCGTCAGTCTTCGCTGAAAGCTCGTTGAGGGACTTCTTCGCCAGTTCCCTGTAGTCCTTCTCAATTTCCCTGAGTTTGGAGAGCTTGCTTGGGTCATCCATGGATTTGGTCTCTTCAAGGAGTTTTGAGAACTCTCCTTTGAGCTTTGAAAGCCCCGCCCCTGCTGAGGCATTCGCTGCAGCTTGAATCGAACTGACGAGTGCTTGCCTCGTTATGGCAAAGTCCCCGCCCATAAGAGACTGGAGTTTTTTTCTGATGCTTGCAAGCTCGGAGGCGGTCGCCTCAAGCTCCCCCTCCGTCAAGTTTATTTTTCCTATTGCATAGCTCACTTCTGAAGCTCCTTTCCGCCTTGATTCGTCGCCCGCGATTCGTTTTGCCTCCTCGATGCAAAGAATGAGCGAATCCTTCATAATCGACACGAGCTCCTCTTCCTTCTCCACCATCTCATCAAGAGTCTGGGGGCTTCTCTTAAGCGTCCCTTCAAACTTAGCATAAAGGTCTTTTATTCCGTAGCCTGAGGATAGGAGGCTTTTCATCGCCAAGTCCATTTCTCCTGATTTCTTTTCTGAGAGTGAACTGTATTTGCTTGCAAGAGAGCGTTTTATGGCTGACAGCCTGTCCCGGACTTCCGCAGAACGGGTGGTTAGGAACGTGAGGTCAACTGACCCGAGCTCGTCTGGCATAATCTCGAATGATGAGCTGCAGCATTTCATGGATGCGAGCTCCTGCCCCAGGCGCTCGAGCTCGGTATTCGCGCCCGTTATGTCTACTTCGGAGGAGACTCGCTCCATGAGCGCCCTTGTCCCCTTGCAATCGCGGCATATGAGGCCTGCAATCTCGTTTTTTCTCGAGGAGAGGACTGTGTCCTTCATCTCGGAGGAGCCTGAAATCTGGCCGTAGAAGAACTTCGGGGTGAGGGAGACTAAGAATACGAATGCGAGGAAAGCGAGCAGGTAGACGAGCAGGAGGAAGAGAATGTTGTTCGTCACTACGTAAATGATTAGCCCAATGATGACTACTGTGACTATGAGGACTGATGATACTCCGTAGATTTGAAATTGCCTCAAGTAACGCCCTCCCGAGAGATAGTCTATACTTAAAGGTTAAAAAAGGGTTATGATTGGGTTTGGCTTCTACTTCTCCTTCGCGCACGCCTTAACAAACGCGAGGAACAGTGGGTTCGGCTTCTCAAGACTCGAAGTGAATTCTGGGTGGAACTGCGTCCCCATGTAGAACGGGTGCCCCTTGAGCTCCATGAGCTGCATGATGTTCGTCCCTGGGGCCTTGCCAGAGAAAACGAGGC
>JBDRJJ010000013.1:0-3046 GCA_043815135.1 Microcaldota archaeon
CATTCGGGTAAGGGGAGTACTTGTTTGAGAAAATGAGGCAGAGGAGCTTCTTCCCCCCAAACGGCTTCCTAGGCACCTTTATCCTTTTTCCGAATTTCAAAGGCACCATCACATTATAAGGAACGTACTTCTTCCCGTCAATCAGCTTCTCGTTCCAGGTCATCACCCGCTTGAACTCTCCATGTTTCGTCGGGTCATGGTTCGGCGGATGGACGACGCTCGGCTCGTTCACCACGAGGTACATCTTTTTCTGGAGGCCCCTTCCAACGCAAAATCGGTAGTATTCGTTGCTCTCCTCGGGCATCTCAAAGAACACAATCGCTGCAGCTTCTGGGATGTTCCCGGACTGGTCGATAGTCTTGAGCTCATACCCGAGCCTCCCCATAGCATCCCGCAGCATCACATTCGGCTTTGAGAAAACGCCTCCCATCACCCCGCCCTGGTTGAAAATCCTACCACCTAAAAATGCCTTCTGCGGGACGAGCAATACCTCTTTAGCCATGAGTAGGACTAGCGACCTTCGCTATTTTATACTTTTTTGTTCATTACCAGTATCCCACGGTGAAAAAGTGAAAATCATACACGCATTCGGAACAAGGGCATGTGCAATAAAGATGGCGCCACTCGTCCGCGAAAGCAAGAAGAGGGGCCACGAGACGGTTGTTTTATGGTCCGGCCAGCACTATTCCCCCAACCTTTATGAGGACCTTTTTGATGACCTGGAAATCCCGAGGCCGAACTACGACTTGAAGGCAAAGGGAACTTCCCTCGAGATGGGCGCGATAATCTTAAAAGAGGGCGAGAAAGTTTTTTGCAAGGAACAGCCGGACATCGTGCTGACGCATGGGGACACATTCACAGCGATGTTCATGTCGCAGGCAGCCGCACTCGCCATGGCCCCCGTAGGTCACGTAGAGGCGGGCTTGAGGACTTACTCCTGGGAACCCTACCCGGAGCAAATATGCACGAAGACAGCTGACGCGTGTTCGTCCCTCTTTTTCGCTGCAACTGAAAGGAACAAGCAGGACCTGCTCTCAGAGCATGTTCCCCCGGACCGCCTGTTCGTTACCGGCAATACGGTTGTGGATGCATCCTTCCAGCACGCCAAGCTTGCAAAAAAGAAGAGCAGGATTCTCGATAAATTCCGTTTCAAGCGTCCGCTTGTTTTCTGGTCGTGCCATAGGAAGGAGAACCTGATTCACGAGGAGCGCATGAGGGGCGTTTTCGACAGCCTCCTAGAGATGGAGGATGTTAATTTCTTCTGCTCAGTTCTCCCGAGTACGCAGATTTCGGCTGAGAAGCTCGGTTATGCGAAGAAACTCGCGAACTCTTCACACATCCACTGGGTCCCCTGCCTCCCGAAATACACTGATGCAATGAGAATAATCCTTGAAAGCGATTTGATTCTGACAGACTCAGGGGGACTTCAGGAAGAAGCCTTGAGCCTTCACGTTCCCTGCCTGACGTTGCGCTATGTCACCGACAGGCCCGAAAGTGTTGAAGCGGGCGGCAACAAGTGCGTCGGAACAAAAGCGGACAACATCATCAAAGAGGCAATGAGCATCCTAGAAAACCCAGATGCAGCAGAAAAGATGAAGCGGGCAAGGAACCCATACGGGGATGGGAAATCATCGGAGCGCATACTCAAGATCATAGAGAAATTCGAAGGAAAGCTCGCCAGATGGGAAACAGAAATCAGGAACAAGGACGGAAGGTAACTACTTGCCGGCTCTTTTTTTGAAGAACTCCCCAAAAACTCCCAGTACATACTCTACGTCTTCTTTGCTTATGTGCTGATGACACCCGATATAGAAGGCGTTCGCATTCAGATTCTTGGCAACGGGATACCTGCTCTCCAGCTCCCCGAAGAGCTTTATGTAAATCGGCTGGTTTATCAGCGGAAGAAGGAACCGCGTCTCTATCCCCTTCATCTCTAAGTGGAGGGTAAGTTCATCCCTTGAGAAATCCGCCCCATCCTTAACCACAATTGGATAGAACATGAACGCGTGGTCCCTGTCTTTCGGAACTGTAGGGAGCTGCAGGAATTCGGAGTGTTTCGAAAGCCCATCGGTGAGCCACTTAGCGTTTTCCTTTCTCCTAAAAAGAATCTCGCGCCTCCTCTCGAACTGGGCATGGGCGAGCGCCCCCTCGAGTTCAGTGAGCCTGAAGCTATACCCGAGCCTTACGAACCTGAATCTTCTTTCCATGATGAATTTCATTTTCGCCGGGTCAGTTATGTTATCGTCGTCATCAATGCTTATGTAGACAGAATCCCGGCCGTGGTTCATGATGCTTTTCATAACTACTGCAAGGTCCGCGTCATTAGTGGTCGTTATGCCCCCGACTCCGCTGACGAGTATGTGGGCAACATACATCGAAAAACAGCCCACATCCCCGAAAGAGCCGACAGGCTTCCCTTTGTATTTTGCAAACATCGTTTCTGCGGAATCCTCCACCACCCTCAAATTGTGCTTTCTTGCAATCTCCATAATCGGGCCCATCTCGCAGGGCAGGCCGCATAGGTGGACTGGCATGATTCCGACTGTTTTTTTAGTTATCTTTTCCTCTATCATGTTTGGGTCGATGTTGTACGTAAGAGGGTCTACGTCGACAAAGACAGGCTTTAAATTCTGCTGTATAAGCACGTTTGACGTAGCTACAAATGTCACTGCAGGCACAAGCACTTCAGAACCGTCCTCCCAATTGCAGGTTTCCTTAAGTGCGGCTATTGCAACCCTCAGTGCGCTCGTTCCGCTGTTGCAAACCATGCCGTACTTGCATCCGTGCTCTTTTGAGAATTCGTTCTCGAACATGTGGGTATATTTGCCGTAGGAAAGCCTCTTGTTGCGGAGGGAGTCGAGGACATACTCCTCCTCCTTTTCGCCAACGTCTGCAAACCCTATCGGGACTTCCCTTTTCATTTTCTCGCTCCCCCGTACCAGTCAATCGTTTTCTTAAGGCCCTCGTCAAACATTATGACGGGATGCTGAATATGACTGTTGTTGGGTATAGCATGTATTTTGTGTTTGGGACATCAATTAGTCTA
>JBDRJJ010000014.1:0-4799 GCA_043815135.1 Microcaldota archaeon
CATCCAATCGAGCAATCCGCCAACACACAAAAGGGCGAATCGAAGAGGCAACGTGGCGCGCATTCGTGCCAACGAAGAGCATTCTCACATTTCGCCTTGTTCTGGTGTGGTGGCCCAGTGGGAGGAAATTGCCCGAGACTGGAAGAGGTGATAGTTTGGCCGAGTTGCCGCGCTACGACATAGAGCGGTTCCTGCGCGAGGCAGGGGCAGATAGGGTGAGCGAGAGCGCAACAGAGAAGCTAATCGAGATCCTTGAGGACGAGGCAAAGGAAATCGTCCACCGGGCGAGGCGATACGCGAAATACGCCCGAAGGAAAAAGATTAGGCCTGAGGATATAGAGCTAGCGCAGTCTTAGCTCCCTTCTATTTTTTATTATACATCCAAGCGAATCTCTTCAAGTCCGAATACGGGTTTTCATAGCCGCATTTGAAAATCGACAGCGTTTCGTAGTTCCTTACGATTTCCCTGAATCTGCTGCCTAACCCCAGAACCGAATTGTGCAATTCAAGCGCGCTCTTGAAATCAAAATCTATGTCCATCTCCCACGGGCCAATCGAACGCACCAGGAAGACAAGATTCGGCAGGTTTTCGCAATGCCTCACGAGTTTCCAAATCGTTCCTTCTTCCGTGGACTTCAGGTGCATCAGAAGCTTGTAATGGTACAAACCAAAAAAAGTTCTGTCGACTGCGACCTCGTATCCCTTTATGATTTTCTCCCCTTCAAGCCTCGCTATCCTATACCTGACCGCATTCGGGGTAAGCCCGATTTTTTGCGCTATTTCCGAACCCGGGACCCTAGCGTTCCCAGCAAGAATCCCGATTATCCTCATGTCCTTTTCGTCAATTTTTGCAAGTCCCTTTTTTGAAGGTTCCTCATACTTTGGCTTCCCGGGCTTGAACACACCGCTCTGGCTGTGGTAAAAATTCCATTCTATGGGTATCGTCAAGTCCTTTTCCCGTATATACCCAGAGAATTTGGCAGAAATGTCGTTCACAATTTCGTTAAGCTCGAATTCGTCCCTCGCTATGAATCGATAGACGAGGTTGTACTTGCCCTCGCAGGCGGCTATCCACTCAGCGGTTTTGGCCAAGTAATCATATATCTCCTTCTCCTTTTCCGCGTCCGCTCCCTCGAGTCTTATGTACAGCCTGTACCCTCTATACCCGAGTCTGAACGGGTCAATCTCCGCCCTGAATGCAGTAATAATTCTTTTTTGGAGGAGGTTTCGGAGGCGGTAATTGACAACCTCCTCCGACAGCCCGACCTTCCTCCCTACGGACGAGAGACTTTGTCTTGCGTTTGCACTAAGCGCAGCTAGAATCCTCTGGTCCTTTGCATCCAGCCTTTCGGGCAAACTGGTCGCCTTTTTCCTTTTTACTTTTTACTTTTTACTTGGTCGCCTTGCTTTTCTTCGCACTATTTTCTAATTTTGCAATATCTATTTAAATACTTTGCGTTTTTAGAAAATTTTCTTATGAAACCTTTATATTAACAAAAAGCGAAAGTAAAGTGTAATCCGGGAAACCGGACGGGGGATAATTATGCAAAAGATGAACACTAGCGGACGCGTCGGGCTCGTTGCCACGACGGTTCTTGCGGCAATGGTGGCGTTCTCAGGGGCAAAGGCGGGGGTAATCCCGAAAAGCAGCGCTAGCACCTTTTACGATAACGTTCCGGGTCTCTCGCTCGCCCCAAACACGCTTTCAATCACCAAGAATGCAAAGGGAAAGGGCAGCGGGGTTTTCCTGAACTGCAAGCTTTCCGAGAGCACGGGAGTTCATGCAATGAGAGTCGTGACTCCGACTGGCTTAGCGATTCACGAGCTCGGGGTAGGGGCCGGCTCGAGGAAGCTCGATGTGGGCTTTGCTGTTGACGAAATAAAGGGCGAACAAATAGTGATTGGGGGGATGACTTTCAGAGTCTCAAGCGAGATTTGCGCGAACGCAGTCATCAAGAGCGGAAACGATGGCAACCCAACAGTTGTCCTGAACACAAACATCGCTCTTTGGGGCAATCTTGGGATTTCGGGAAGAGTCGAGGCGAAAGAAGGGCAATCTCCAGCGAATTCAATTGGTGCTGATGCAAACCTCTCCGGCTTTCTCCCAAGCGCGAGCGTCACAGTTAATGGGACCAAGACTCAACTCGACGCGAACGTCTGGACTCCGAAAATCGGCCCCGATGGGAAGGCGAGGATTGCCGCGAGCATTGCCGACATTGGGGGCGGAAACGAGGTGAAGGTCCAGCTCAGGATAAGCCTCTAATCCCTCTTTTCCTTCTTTCCATAATCCTTAAATAGCGCCCTTATCAATACCTAGCTCGTATGTGCAAGCCGAACATTAGGGGAACCAAGTGCGTTATGGACTGCCTCTCCTGCCCCTACGAGCTCTTTTCCCCCGACTGCATCAACAGCCAGCTGAAGGACCTCACGACCCTCGCAGACCTCGACATCCGAACGATACGCTACGAGGAGGAAATAATCATCGATTTCGACGAGGAGAAGACCCGCATAATCACAGAGTACACGAACATCGCCCGCCAAATCGAGGCAATCATCGCAAACCCCGAGACCTATGGGAGGCGCGAGGACGACAACTACTCAATGAGGCGCCAGCTGTTCGCGAAATTCTATGACTACATGTTCATGAACCCAGCTCTCGCCCTGATATCACTCCAAGAATACACCGAGCCCGTTCCAACGCGCGGGATATACATGGAAGGCTACAAGCACTTCAGGGGCTGGGTGAACGGGATAATCGACAAGTTCCCACAGGTCCAGCTTTACCAGCACACTAAGAAATACAACGATGTGCGGCAGGTCTTCCTCTCTCTGGCAGGCCTAAAGAGCCTGCAGTTCATCAGCGCGTTCATCCTCTCCGTTCCGCCTGACGCGAAGCTCATACAGGATCCAGAGAACGACTACGTCCTCCCCTTTGGCGTACGGGCAAAGGTTTTCGAGCTTCCCAACACCGAAGCGAACCTCTATGTGCAGGAGAACCCGATAATTGAGTCCCTCGACCCAGAGCTCCAGAAGCTGATGAAGGAGGCAATAATCAAGGACCTCGCCCCGACCACGGACAAGATGGTCGATTTCACAACCATTTACGAGACGAAGGTCCGCGAATTCAGGGAGCAGTTCATAAACACTGCAACATCGCAGGGGATTCCCCTTTCCCCCCAGCAGGCACTCTCAATGGCAAGGGAAGTTGCCAACTGGACAGTTGGCCTCGGGAGCCCAATCGAGAACCTGTGCCTTGACCGCGACAACATCACGGATATTTTCTGCGATGGCGAGAACTCGCCAATCTATGTCGAGCACGCGAAGTTCGGCCTCTGCCACACGCTCTGGAGGTACAACCGGGAGCTCCTCGACTACGCAGTGAAGAACATAAGAAACTACACGAACGTTTCTTTCGACGCCAAGAGGCCGATTGCAGACACGATGATGACGCGGCTGAACCTGAGGATTCACATGCAGGGCCCGCCCGCAACATTCGGGGAGACGCAGCTAGCCCTCAGGCTCACAAAGGAGACCCCCTTCACCTACGCGCAGTACATAGGCCTTTCGAGCATGTCGCCGTTTTTTGCAGGCTACGATAACCTCTTAGTGAGCCTCGGCTGCTCCGAAGCAGTCCTCGGCCTGAAGGGGGTCGGGAAGACTGCATTCACCTCCTCGAAAATCATAGGCATCGGCACGAGGAAGAGGATTCTCCCGATTCAGGACATTGAGGAAATTCCCGTAAACGCATACAGGAAAAGGGGCTTCCACATAGGCGCAATGAGGGTGCAGAGCTCTGACAAGGAAGTGGAGACATCAACCGAGCTCTCGCTCATAGCGATGGCCAACGCCTCGCTCAGGATGGGGGAATCCTGCCTCATCATAAACGAGATTCGCTCGCGAGTCGCGATTCAGGGGCTGATAAACCTCCTGAACACCCAGCCAGGGGTCTTCTGCCTCTACAACCTGCACGCCCATTCTGTTCGCGACATTCAGGACAGGTTCGAGCTCGTGTTCGGGATTCCCGCAGCCTCGATGTTCGCAACTGACAGGTACTCATTCCTGAAAAAAATAAAGTTCACCCGGAAAGGCCGCGTCTTCAGGGTTATTTCCCAGATTCTCGAGACAGACCAGGAGAAGAGGCAGTTCGTCGAGATTTTCAGGTTCAAGAGGGGACCGTCCATATCCGACTCCCAGCTCTCATGCCTGTTCATAGACAACCCGGAGGCATCCGCATGGTCCTTGAGCGACACGAGCCTCGCCGCGCTCGAGTCCGAGCTCTCGTTAAACTTCATTCCGCCCGCGCTCCAGCGGCGCTCCGACGAAACCGGGATCCCGCCGAACCAGTATGTCATGCAGGCGTTCTTCAAAGGGAAGATTTACTCCGACCTCGCGCGCGATGCAGCTGCCCTCGGGAAGCCGCAGCTCGCAGAGATTGACATGATGCTCCGTTGCGATTCTGCGGCAAACAAGCTTCTAAAAGAGCTCGAGCAGGAGAACGGCTCAGTTGATTTCAAGATACTCGAACCGCAGTGGGATGCCAGGTACAAAGAGCTCATAAGTTCAGAGCTTAAAACGGGGCAGGCGAAAGCAGAGTCAGCAGCAGGGTCTATTTCTGAGGCTCAGGGCGAGCCCCCCCAGTGAGAGCATGGGCATCTCCGAAAAGATAAAGGAAATAGAGGACGAAATGAAGAGGACTCAGGTCAACAAGGCTACTGAGTTCCACCTCGGAGTTCTCAAGGCGAAGCTTGCAAAACTAAGGCGGGAGCTCATTACAGCATCTTCCAAAAAAAGCGGGGGAG
>JBDRJJ010000015.1:0-3147 GCA_043815135.1 Microcaldota archaeon
TCCGTTGGCGTATAAGAGCGCAAGAGAGCACTGGTATGCGGATGAGTTTGTCCTTCAGGACTTGCCGATGGGGGAATATGCAATCGAGGCCAACTGCTCCCGCGAGGACCACCTCAACGGCACTGGGCGCATCGGCTTAAACATCACCCGGGTGGAGCTCCCGGACCTCGTTACTAGCGAGCTCTCACTCGTATCGGTTGTCGACACAAAAGTTACTGCAAGAGTGAGGATTAAGAATACCGGGAGTATCCCCCTGATAGCGAACGACACTTCTCCTGTTGTAACATGCCTATGGGATGGATACGGCCGGAACCTGTTCTCCCACGTATTGAACGATGCGGAACTGCAGCCCGGGGGGAGCTTTGAGTTCATCCAACATTTCTTTTATTCAAAAATCGAGAAGAACAACACCCTCGTCGCGAGAGTCGACTGCAACAACAACTTCCCAGAGGAGAAGGAAGACAACAACGAGAAATCGATTAACTTTGGAAGGTATGGATAGGTCGGGCTTTCCCGGGCTGGCGTTAAAGTTTTAAATGTCACTCTCATTATCATAAGTCCTTCCGTGTATACTAAGGTGATTATGTGGGAAAGTTTCCGATTGCGGATGCTCATATCAGCAAGACAGTCATCTGCAAGAAATGCAAGTCGAGGAACAGGTCAACTGTAAAGAGATGCAGAAAGTGCGGCTATACGTTCTTGAGGCCGAAGAGAAAGGACATCAGGGTCAAGAAGTGAGCATATTCTCGCAATTGCAAGTGTTGCGAGCGAAAGCCAATGAAAGTTTGCTACGCAAACCGGGCCCATGGGCAATATGGGGTCCAGGGGTGTTAGAATGAAGAAAGTCTATCTATTCAAGGAAGGTTCTGCCCAGATGAAGGACCTTCTTGGAGGCAAGGGCGCGAACCTCGCGGAAATGACTGGCATGGGGCTCCCGATACCACCAGGCTTTACAATAACGACCAAGATGTGCATGGATTACCTCTCAAGCCAGAGGCTTCCTACGGGTTTGCTAGGCGATGTGAAGACGGCGATGGCTTCCCTTGAGAAATCAACTGGGAAGAAGTTCGGGGACGAGAGAAATCCGCTTTTGCTGTCCGTGCGCTCGGGCTCCCCGGTTTCCATGCCCGGAATGATGGACACAATACTAAATCTCGGCTTGAACGATAGAAACGTCAAGAGCTTGGCGAAACTAACCAACGATGAGAGATTCGCACTGGATTCCTACCGCCGCTTCATTCAGACATTCGGTGATGTGGTCCTCGGGGTGGAGCACGCGAACTTTGAGAGCATCCTTGAGAAGGTAAAGAAGGATACTAAGTCAGAGTACGATTACCAGCTGAAGCCAGAAGCTTTGAAAGAGCTTATAGCTCGCTATAAGGAGCTTATCAAGCGGGAAACAGGAGAGGATTTCCCCCAGGAACCATGGGGCCAGATTCGCTCGGCGATTCTCGCGGTTTTCAATTCATGGAACAACAAGCGCGCTGCCATATACCGGAAACTCAACAAAATCCCGGACGGCCTCGGAACCGCAGTGAACATCCAATCAATGGTTTTCGGGAACATGGGGCCAACCTCCGGAACGGGCGTTGTTTTCTCAAGAAACCCGTCAACTGGCGAAGAAGAGCTCTACGGCGAGTACCTGGTGAACGCCCAGGGTGAGGACGTTGTCGCAGGGATAAGGACTCCAGTCCCCATAAAGGAGCTTAGGAAAAAAATGCCGAAGATGTATTCCCAGATAGAGGGCTTCTCAAAAAAACTCGAAAAGCACTACCGCGACATGCAGGACATGGAATTCACCATTGAGAACGGCAAGCTTTGGATGCTCCAGACGAGAAACGGGAAAAGAACAGCAGCAGCTTCTGTTAAGATTGCCGTGGACATGGCCCACGACGGTCTCATAACAAAGAGGGAGGCACTGCTAAAAGTGGACCCCTCCCAGATAGATTCGCTCCTTCATAGGCAAATAGACCTCAAGGTCGAATACGAGGAGATTGCAACAGGGCTTCCAGCTTCCCCGGGTGCAGCGTGCGGAAAGATAACATTCGGCGCTGATGAAGCAGCTGAGCGGGGCAAGAGTGAAGACATAATACTCGTGAGCATTGAAACGACCCCCGAGGACATAGGCGGGATGGCAGTTTCAAAAGGCATTCTCACTTCCAGGGGCGGGATGACGAGCCACGCGGCAGTCGTTGCGAGGGGCATGGGCATTCCCTGCGTTGCGGGGTGCTCAGCAGCTAAAGTAGACCCGGACGGGAAAAAGCTGACAGTAGGCAACAGGACCTTCTCAGAAGGCGACGTAATTACGATTGACGGAACTGCCGGGAAGGTCATCGCAGGTGAGGTGCCCACAATAGAACCGCAGCTAACGCGTGAATTCAGGACATTGCTCTCTTGGGCGGATTCTGAAAGCAGGATGATTGTGCGGGCCAACACCGACACCCCGGAGAACGCGAAGAGCTCCAGGGATTTCGGGGCGAAAGGAATAGGGCTCTGCAGGACAGAAAGAATGTTTAACTCAATGGACAGGCTCCCGTTAGTAAGGGAGATGATAATGAGCAAGAACGAGGAAGAGAGGCGAGCTGCGCTTGATAAGCTCCAGCCCATACAGCGGAGAGACTTTGTGGAGATATTAAAGGAGATGGAAGGATTCCCAGTGAACGTTAGGCTGCTTGACCCGCCCCTTCACGAGTTCCTTCCGACAAGCGAGGAGCTGATTGCAGAGATTGCAGGGCTAGACGCCAAAGGAGCCTCAAAGGAGCAGATAGTTGAGCGGGAACGGATTCTCAACAAGGTCAGGAGCATCAAGGAGTTCAATCCGATGCTAGGACACAGGGGATGCAGGCTTGGGATAACCTACCCCGAGATATACGAGATGCAGGTAAGCGCGCTTATGGAAGCAGCATGCCACCTAGTCAAGGAAGGCGTTGAAGTTCAGCTTGAGATAATGATACCGCTTGTTGGCGGCTACCGGGAGTTGAATATCCTTCGTAGCGTAGTGGAAAACAAGGCCTCGGAGGTGCTTTCAAGAGAGCGCGTGAAGCTTAAGTACTCCGTAGGAACGATGATTGAGATACCGAGGGCCGCTCTCACTGCTGAGAAAATCGCAAAGATTGCCGACTTCTTTTCTTTTGGCACAAACGACCT
>JBDRJJ010000016.1:0-3087 GCA_043815135.1 Microcaldota archaeon
GGTCCGCGATGTCATTCATGCTGCTGACCTTGCAAAGCTGTACCTTGAGTACGTGAAGAAGCCGCGCAGGGGCGAAGTTTATAACATCGGCGGGAGCAGGAAGAATTCGATATCGCTTCTCGAGGCGATTGACCTCATCGAGAAAGTCACTGGGAAGAAGATGAAGTACAAGCTCGGCCCGGAAAGGGAGGCAGACCACATCTGGTGGATTTCGAACATCAACAAGGCGAGGCACCACTACCCGAACTGGGACATAATGATTGGGCTCGAGCAGGTGTTTAAGGAGATTTACGAGGCTCTTTCAAAAAGGTAGGGAGATGCTAAAAGTATTCCTTTACATGTCCTCGGCATTCCACAACGCCTACAGGCACATGGCAGACAATGCCCCCACTGGGTTCGAAGTAACTAGGAGCGAATTCATGGCCCATGCAGGTGCTGTCGGAAGCGGGGGAATGCTGAAGGGGTTTTTGAGGAGAATCCAGCCAGCGATTTCCCCTGCATACAACGACTTCCTCATAACGCTCAACAGACCGAAGACGAGAAGCTTCCCGGGGACTGATTACGATCTCATCCACAGCGGCCAGAGTCTCCTCAAGACAGAGGTTCCGTATGTTGTGGACTTCGAGCATGCTGCGGTCTTTTCCGGCTACAACCAGTATGCGTTTGGGAAAGAGGGGTTCAGGAAGGCGCTGAAAAAACTGATGCTAGACAAGAAGCTGAGGAAGCTGATGCCGTGGACGAATGCCGCGCGGGAGAGCCTGCTTAACTTTATCAATGACAGGGAGCTAGGGGAGAAGGTTGAAACGGTTTACCCGGTGATGACTCCCCCGGAAAAAATCGAGAGGGAGAAGCATGACGGGGTGAACTTCTTTTTCGTCGGAGGGGCGTTCTATGAAAAGGGGGCATATGATGCAGTCCTCGCGTTCGACAGTATTTCGAGCAAGTATGATGCAACGCTTACGATTGTTTCGGACGCCCCGGAAGAAGTCGTGCGGAAGTTCGGGCATAACCAGAGGATAAGGTTCCTTGGGAAAAAGCCTTATGAAGAGGTCAAGAAGCTCTATTTGGAGAGCGATGCGTTCGTCTTCCCAACCCACTACGACACGTTCGGGTTCGTGATACCGGAAGCATTCTCATACGCTCTGCCGGTAATTTCTGTGGATAGCTTCTCGACCCCGGAACTCGTGGAGCACGGGCGGACGGGCTTGCTCGTAAAGAGCTATTATTCCTCATTCCTTCCGGACAGGTCGTATAGGTATGAAACGATGGGGGAGCTTGGGCGGAGGAGGCTAAAGGATTGTAAAAACCCGACTGAAGAATATCTCAAGGAGCTATCAGGGGCGATGGAGCGGCTAATTCTGGATGGAAGGTTGATGAGAAGGATGTCTGGAAACGCGAGGAAGGAAGCGCTCGCGGGAAAGTTCAGCCCGAAGGTCTGGAAGAGGAAAATGGGCAGGATTTATGGGGAAGCATTAAGAAACTAATTGCCCAATTCTTTTCCTATGCGAATCCTCGTTACAGGGGGCGCGGGCTTCATAGGCTCGCACCTTTGCGAATCGCTCGTAGGAAAGCACGAAGTTGTTTGCATTGACAACCTGATTACTGGAAAAAAGGAGAACATAGATGGGTTCAATGTCGAATTTGTGAAGCACGACATTAGAAAGCCTTTTGACATCAGGTGCGACCTCGCCCTCAACATGGCCTCGCCTGCTTCGCCAGTCGACTACCAGCTCTACCCGCTCGAGACCTTGGAAGTTAACTCGCTCGGGATGAGGAATGTTCTTGAAAACGCGAGGAAGCACGGGGCGCGGGTGGTCCACGCATCCACGTCCGAGACGTATGGGGACCCGCTTGAGCACCCGCAGAGGGAAAATTACTTCGGGAATGTCAACGCCCTGGGGCCCCGCTCATGCTACGACGAGTCCAAGAGGTTCGCTGAAACCATGTGCTATGTCTACAACAAGAAATTCGGGGTTGAGGCAATCCTCGTCCGAATCTTCAACACGTATGGGGAACGGATGAGGCTCAATGACGGGAGGGTCGTCCCGAATTTTATTACGCAAGCGCTGAAAGGCGAGCCCCTCACAGTGTATGGGGATGGGACCCAGACGAGGAGCCTGTGCTATGTGGGCGACCTAGTCTCTGGAATCGAGAAGCTCGCGTTCTCGACAATAAAGTTCGACGTTTTCAATCTCGGCAACCCGCACGAGGTCACTGTGAACGAGATTGCGAAGACTGTAAGCGAGCTCTGCGGCTCGAAGTCAAAGCTCGCCTACGCGCCGCTTCCACAGGATGACCCCAAGAAAAGGAGGCCTGACATTAGCAAGGTCAGGAAAGCGGTGGGCTGGGAGCCGAAGGTGGAGATGCAAGAAGGCCTTACGAGGACAGTTGCATGGTTCAGGAAGGGGATGGAATGATTGGGGTAATACTTGCAGCTGGGGAAGGGAAGAGGCTTAGGCCAGTGACATACGCGATTCCCAAGCCAATGCTTCCAGTTGGAGGAAAGCCGGTGCTCGACTATGTTATTGAGAACCTGAAACGATGCAGGGAGATTAAGAAAATTTATGTTGCTGTGTCTAGGTCCAGGAGCACGATAGAGAACTATGTGAATCACGTTGATTACGGATTAGAGGTCGAGCTCGTGACAACCCTTGGCTGGGAGACCGGGGGAGACTTGAAGATTGTGCTTACTGAAAAAGAGATAACGCAGCCGGTGATGGTCGCGTATGGAGACGTTGTCTCGGATATTAACACGCTCGACCTGCTCTCGTTCCATAGGAAAATGAAAAGAAAGGCAACTGTTTCCCTTTTCGAGGTTCCGGATGATGAGGTGAACAGGTTCGGGATAGCGGACTTGGAAGATGGGCTCGTGAAGAGATTCATAGAGAAGCCGAAACGCGAAGAAGCGCCATCGAACCTCGCGAACGCGGGCTATTATATATTGGAAAAGGATGCGCATTCCAGGCTGCCGCTTGAGAGGAAACGAGTCGAGGAGACGCTATTCCCGTCACTCGCAAAGAATGGAGAACTGGCCGGGCACATATGCAAACCGAGCCACTGGCTGGACATCGGGACAATAGACGCCTA
>JBDRJJ010000017.1:0-3666 GCA_043815135.1 Microcaldota archaeon
TGATTACCTTGACTGGGACCGTCAACCCTGCGAAATCCTTCGTCTTCTCATTAATCGACGCAATTATTTGGTTGATGTTTACTCCCATCGGGCCCAAAGCCGGACCTAGCGGCGGGCCAGCGCTCGCCTTTCCTCCTTCAACCATCGCTGGAATCGTGACTTTCACACCAAACACCTCCTATCTTTTCTACAGTTTGCCATCCTTTAAGCTTAATACTTGGAGAAGTAGCCGTCTCCGGCAAATTTCCCCAATATGACCCTCTCGAGCTCAATCGGATTCATCGCTTGAAGAGTTTTTATAGCGAACTCAAGTTTCGACTCGTGCTCGGCGACTATCTCGAAAAGAACGTCCCCCTTGTTCACCTTGTCCCCGTGTTCGCAATGCAGTAGAACTCCTGCGCCTACGTCTTTGGGTGCGCCGGCTGCTCTCGCAATCTTATTTATAATCCGGTTGTCCACGTGCTGGACCCTCCCTTCCCTGTCTGCGGCCACCGAGAAACGCTTTGTCCCTATCGGCAGAGTATCCGGAGTTATCTTCGGGTCCCCCCCCTGGGCTTCTATTATATCCTTCATCTTCTCGTATGCTTTTCCTGAGCGGAGAAGGTCCTCGGCCACTGCGAAACCCCTGCCCTTGGGCACTTTTCCGCAAAGCTCTAAAATCTCACCAGCAATCTGCAAACTCTTATCCCGCAAGTCATTGGGACCGTTGTTCTGGAGAACCTTGAGAACGTCGGCGCACTCCAGGGCCGGACCGATTCCATTCCCAATCGGGTCAGAACCATCGCTTATGAAGCATTCGATGTGCATCCCAAGCCGGGTCCCGACGCTTATGAAATCCTTCGCAAGCGCCTTCGCGTCCTCGACGTTCTCGATTTTTGAGCCCCTTCCCACCGGTATGTCTATGACCACGTACTCGGCCCCGACTGATTTCTTTTTTGCTAGAATGCTCGCAAGCAGCACCCCTTTCGGGTCGAGCCTTAGCGGGTGCCTTATCTTGATGAGCTTGTCATCGATTGTCGCAAGGTTGATGGCCCCGCCCCAAACGATGCATCCGTGATGCTTATAGACGATGTCCTTCATCTCGTCTATCGTAAACTTGACGCTCGCTAAAACCTCCATGGTGTCCGCAGTTCCTGAAGCGGATGTGATTGAGCGGGAAGAGGTTTTTGGAATGTAGAGGCCTGCTGCTGCGATTATGGGAACGACGACCATGGTCGTCCTGTTGCCTGCCACCCCTCCGCTGCAGTGCTTGTCCACGATTGGATGCCTGCCCAAGTTGAGCTGCGAACCAGTTGCGACAACCGAGTTTGTGAGAGCAACTGTTTCATCGATTGAAAGTTCCCGTATGTACATCGTGGTGAGAAGGGACGCGAGTTCCACGTCGCTCAGCCTGTTTTCCATCGCCTCCCGTATGATTGTGTCTATCTCTTCGGACGTTAGCTCCTTCCCGTCCATCTTCTTCTTTATGTAGTCAACGGATACCGGGTGGTGGGCGTGGCAGATGACTATTTCATCCCCTGGCTTCACGCCGAGTTTCTCGCTGGATTCCTGGAATAGGCCGACTTCGTCTCGCTTCACAAGAACGTTGGAAAGATCGACTATGCATGTTGCCTCGACCTCCCCGTGCCGTATTATCACCCTATCGGAGATGTAGACATCCTCCTCAAGAGCCTGTTCCTTGTTGAGCACTACGATGTTTTGGCCCGTAGTGACATCGAAGCATTTCACCTTGCACCTGTATTCCCTTGAAACTAGTTCACACACTCCCATTTTTTCACCTGTTCATTGGATTCTCGATACTGATGCCTTTCCCCATCGCAGTTCCCATGAGGCCCTGCGGAGGGATTACGCCTCTTTCGGTTATGTATCCAGTTATGTATTTTGCTTGTGTGAGGTCGAAAGCCGGGTTCCGTATGTCAACCCCTTCGAGGGACTTCGGGTCCGCAACCTCCGATGGGTCGCGCTCCTCAATCTTCGTTATCGAGCCCCACAAGGTCATCGGGTCGAACTTGTAGAGTTCGGCAGCCGAATAGACTGGGACGTCACGCTCGAAAGCCACTAGCGCGATTGTTGATGTGCCGATTTTGTTTATAAGGTTTCCGACGGAGTCTATTGAGTCGGCCCCCACAAGAACTGCATCAGCTTCTGCTATAAACGACTTTACGGCCGAATCAACAATGAGTTTCGTGGGAACCCCCGCCTCGGCAAGTTCCCTCGCAGTAATCCTGCCTTGGTAAAGAGGCCTCGTCTCGCAGCAGATTGCCTTGACGCCCTTCCCGATTTCGTGGGCGCGCTTGGCTACCCCAACCACTGTGTGCGAGTGGCAGTGGATGAGGATTGTCCCGCCCTTGGGCATCTCCTTGGCCCCGTATTCTGCAATTGCGGAGATGCTCTTGTCAAGCGAGGAAAGGTAGCTTTTCTCCTCGGCCTTGATTAGCTCGCGAAGCTCCTTAGTGTTTTTTAGATTTTCTTTCTTTATTTTCGAAAAAACGAACATCAGCGAGTTCCTCATCATTGGCTCGGTGGGCCTTGTTGCTGCAAGCATGTCGGCGACTTCGATAAGCTCGCCCCCCATGGATTCAACTGTGGTTGCTTTTGATTCGCTTGCCTGAATTGCCAGTGCTTTCACTGCCCATTTCGCGACTTCCCTTGCCCCTTGGATCTTGAGGGCCTTTATGTCCTTGCAGATTTCCTTTACTTTTGGATTGACCATTCCTTAACCTCGAAAAAAGCTCAAAATTATTTCGTGGATTAACTATATAAAGGCTTACAAGTAGGGGCGAAGGCAATGAAAAGAAAGAGGGGAGATTACTTTTTCTTCCCCTTCAGTTTCTTGTACCCGATGTATGCCACTGCAAGGACGACAACTCCCCCGAGTGCATAGTAGAGGCCCATGTCCTGGATTCCTGGAGATACCTGTGCGGAGCTCGACTTTGTAACTGAGTAGACCTTGTCCCCGTCCTCCTTCCACTGGAAGTAGATGTCGAGCGGATAGTTCTGCGGGACAGCCTTGGAGTCTATGTCAACGTGAAATGTGACTGTTGCCGTCTCTCCTGGGGCGAGGCTCTTCACATACTGGTCCTTCCCGCTCGGGGTGAGCGGGTACTGCGTGTTCAGGGTCACTTTCACTTCTTTTGCTTGAACGTTCCCTGTGTTCTTTATTGTGAATTCAACTGGCTTCCAGAGCTCGTTCGCCATGAGGTTCGACTGGAGGCCAACGACCTCGAAATTGGCTGCCCTCTCCAAGTCGATTGAAATCGAGCCCGGAACATCATACGACTGCTGCTTGTTCGAGCTCGTGTAAGTCAGCTTTGTCGGGAGAGAGACCGACTGCTCGCTTGCGCCCTCCTGCACCTTCACTTTCAAAGTCGCAGAAACTTTCCCTCCCCCGGAGATATCACCGAGCGAGAAATCGTTGGACGGCCATTTTACCTCAATTGGCCCAAAGCTCGATATTTGAAGCCTCACGTTCTTTGCAAGGCCGTCTCCCCTGTTCCAAACTTGGATGACTATTGATGAATCGTCCCCTGCCCTTGGCCTAACGGTAGTGTCGCTTATCGAAACCTCGATTGAAGGCTCGTAGACGCTTACGGTTATCGGGACTTCTTCCGAAAACTCGAATTCTTTTCCGTATTTGTTCTGGTAGTCGAGTTTTACTGGAAGGTC
>JBDRJJ010000018.1:0-5159 GCA_043815135.1 Microcaldota archaeon
TCGGCAATCTCGGCCAGGAGCTTTTTCTTCAGCTTCGCAAACCTTTCCTGCGGCAGTTCCAGGTTCCCGATCATGTTCCTTTTTGACCGCTGATTGAACGAAAACATGATGTTTGAACATCCTATGCAGTTGAACGTGTAATACGAGTCGCTAGTTTTGGAGGTGTAATACGTCTCAAAACATCTGGTTGCGTCAATCCCCTCACAGGACCTCATCGAGAATTTTACGTGGGGGAACGGCCCCAGACCGAAAACGCATTCAGCTTCGCGAACAGTTGATAGGTACGCGCCGTATTTGACATTATGGACGTTGTGCGAGAAAAACACGTCTGACGAGTTGACGCAGTTGTCCACCTCCCTGATGTTTTGGTTTTTCCCGAAAACCTTGTTTCCGCAGTAGACCACTCTTTCGCTTACGGCTTGAAACAACGAATCGATATCTTTAATCTCATTAACATTTAGGGGCAGCGACTCAAGCTTTCCCACTTCGTCCTGCGAAATGAATTTGGCGTCATCCGGGTATAGGGCATTGGATATGACGACATCCCTCCCGGAGATGAAGGATTTCTTCATCATGTAGGGCATCATCATCTCCTTGAAGTAGCCTTCGAAATCCCCAAGGTCCCCCACCTCCTCCCCGAAAAGTATTTTTGAAGTTGATTTGAATGCCTCGTTTATGTCCAAGCCAATCACCTGTTATAATCCCACATCCTGAGAATATCTTCCTGCTCCTTGCGTACACTGGTGGCCTGCTGCTGAAAGCATCTATCGAAAAAAATCAATGCCAACCTTTTTATGTAGCTTCAGTTTAACTCTAATGGGGGAGAAAGATGCAGCAGTGGTCATCAACATCATTGATTTCACAGGCGAACAGGTTCCTCGATTCGCTCGAGCTTGGCGGCGATGCTGAGAAGAACCGCGAAACCCTTTCAAAAGCAATCCAGACACTCGCTGACCTGAAGGCCCAAATGCTTTTCCACGGGTTCAACGCCCCATTTCTTTCCTTAGTTGCACAGTCGAGGGGGGAGTTTGAGGGGCTTTCCGAATCAGATTCACAGGACCTTGCCAAGCAGCTTTCAGCAGTCCGGGAGCTAGCAAGCGCAAAAAAACTAACGCTCAACAGAGTCAGGGTCGCGCTTACCGCATGCAGGATGAGTCTCGAGTCGCTTGGAGACGGGGAACCTGAATTTGCAGTCGCCCTTCCTTATGGGGGTGATTACCTCAGCACCCTGATGGGGAAAGCAGACATGCTCTATCCATATTTTGCGATGATGGAAGTTCTCGGGAGGGAATGCGGAAAGCGCTCACAGGTCGTTTTCACAGTGAGTTACACGAGGGGCTCGAGGCCGGCGACTGCCAAAATCACCCTCTCCGGCAAGCACAATGCCGAAGCATATGTCCGAAGCGTGTACGGGGAGGAAGCGAAAATAACCGAGTCGAAAGTGATGAATGTCCCGGAACTTTTGATAAAGAAGAGGAGCTCGAGAGTCTCCCTCGCAATCGCATACTCAAAGCTGGCATACGGCGCAGGAGTCGAAGAGGCAAAGAGAGCGCTCAAGGGCTCGGACAAACTGGCAAAATACGAGGAGTTCATGCTCTCGCGCGGCCTGAACCCCGGAGCGAGGCTCGATTTGGCGGACGGATACGGAGAAGAGAAAAAAGCGCTGGTGAAAACGGGTCTTGCGAAAGAGAAAGGCGAGGCAATAGAGCTTGAGGACGAGCTTTCATACGCACTTGCGCTTAAAAGGAAAGTCCTCCGCAAATCCTCGGTGACACGGGCCCAGAGATTGTTTGCGCTCCACACGTTCAAGCACTTCCTGCTGAAGTCCAAGCGCTCGAGGGACTCGTCTTTCAGGCTCTCCTTCGGGCCTGAGAAGCTTTCCCACGTGCAGGACCTTCTCTCGGAGCTTTCGGAAACGCCTTTCAACCTTCCGGAGCCTGAAAAACTGATTTCAAGCAAGCTCGAAGCAGAATCGTTGCAGCCCCGGATCGACCCGAAGCTTTTCGGCTCCGCGTTTGTTTACCTGACTACTGAAAAGGATGCGAAGTGGTGCGAGGACTATCTGGGCGTCGATTCAGCTTCCCTCAAAAAGGCGGCTTCTTCCATTGCCGGCCTAGTGCACGCCCGCCCGGATAAACTTGCTGAGCTTGGCCTTTCCAAACGAAGCGAGAAGGCGGAGAAATTCGCTGAACTGGTGAAAAAGGATGCTGGAAGTAAGGTCAAGGGGCGTTCCAAAAAGCAATGAGCGGAAGGTTTTCCTTAAAACAAAGGCAAGCATTCCCCTAATCGCAAACATCCTCGCGAACACGAAAGCGGATGAGATATTCTGCTCGCCCGCAATTTTTTCCACGATTCCCAAGAGGGCGCTCTCTGCCCTGGGGAAGATGAGGATAAGAGTGACTGTCGTTCCTCTCCCGCGGGGAAGGCCGGACAAGCACAGCAAAAAATCCCGTCATCTCGCGTTGAAGCTCTTGAGGGCAGGGGCAAAAAAGAGAATCGTTTCAGAGAGGCTCGGGATTCCTTTGAGGACTGTCTATTGGATTGGGAAGAAGAATTAGGTGAACATCCTTTTAACTGAAATGTAGAGGTCGTGAAGCAGGCTGGGCGCTTCCAAGAATCTGGATTTGATTTTGGCAATGGTTTCCTTTGCATTCTGTATTGTTGTTTCGTTGTTCCTAGAATCAACCAAATCGATGTTTCCGTTGTTTGTTACCTTGAATGGCATGAATGGGTAAATTGCATCTGACTTTCTTGATGTGATTAGGCTTACGAGTTCGCTCTGAGTAGGTTTAGCGGAGAGGCTAGTTCGAGAAATATCCACAACATTCCACATCTTCCCGAGACTGTGAACGGTCAAGTCCCTTTCAACGGATGGGTAATAGTGCTCATCTGCTTCAACGTGGATCTTTATCCCGAAACGCTCCCTCATCTCAAGTGCCAACGCCCTGTTCAGCACGTTTGGAGTCATTTGCATCGCCCTACTGTACCATTTTTGAACTAGCTCCAGTGCAAATTTCTGGTCTGGCGCATCGAACCCAATCGCTTTTCCACCCTGGCATTTCAAGTTGAATGCCGCTATGGAGTCTATGCTCTCCCCAATGTATGAAATAGCATCTTGGAAGGAGTAATCAGTTCTTCTAGCCCTGTTGAGCAAACCTGCGCTTGCCAATGCATTTACCTGGAATGGGTGGGCGAGGCCAACTGCCAGCAAGCCGGATTCCCTCATCTCCCGGGTTACTTTCAGGATCTCGCCCCTATCCACCGATGCGGCGTAAGCTGGGAATTGGTAATCCCTGTTCTTGAGCACTTTTCTCGCGTATTCAAGCGCTGATTCATCGTTTGCGAACCAGAGGAGGTGATGCGGACCGTTCAGCCCGCCCGACGTGAAGCTGATGGTGAGCTCGCAACCTGGAACTTTCGTTATCCCAACCCTTCTCTCAAGCTCTTTCACATGTAAAAGAAGCTCCTTGACTATGTGGTTGTGGTGCCCCGTCCCGTCAAAATCGTAGTTGTAAAACATCATCTGTCTTATTATGTCGAAATCCCTTGAGAACCCGTCATCTATCTTGGCTTCGATGAGATTCACTCCGTTTATCGACCCCCAGTGGCCGTGGAGAACAGCAAAATAGACGTTATCTGGCTTCTTCGAAGCATGGACCAGGACTGAACCCACTACTTCATCCACCCATGCTTTGGAATGCCCAGCAGTAAGATGAGTCTTGCGAATCTGGCTGGGAGTCAAATCAATCGATTTTTCAGTGTATCCCGGGTTTGAGAACATGACTTCGAGAGACCTACCTTTTAACTTGACGAAAACAAAGAAATTCGACTTTCCATTTGGCTCGCCGTTCCTCCCAATGCCCCTGTTGTAAACGTACTCGTTTGGTTTTGAGAGCGGGTTATCCCGGATTAGACTGAATCCCTTTTCCTCGAACGCCCCGTGTAGCCTCTGGAAAGTATCCCGAATTTTTTCCCTTGAGGTAATCACCGTTGGGGCGGGGCTGATTTGTTGCTTTAAGCTCAAATTAACACCAAGTAAGGCCAGTTCTAGTTTTCCCTAATTAGGCAGGAATTACTCATCCAGCGTATATAAAGCTTCGTTTTTTGTTAAAAAGAGCTCATTTGGAGATTTTTGCAACAACCGCCCCATTCAATTTCACCACATCCACTTTCTTTAACTCCAACAGCATCCTGGTGGAACCTCCTCCACAGAAAAAAGTATCGAATTTTGCCAGCTCCTCATCCAGAACCACCAGCAGTTTTCGCTCATAACCTATTGAAGGGGTCCCGCCCGGAGGATACCCGCTCACTTTGTCCGCCTGCTCGAAAGGCACAAGCCCCAAACTCTTGGTTCCAAGTGCTTTTGCCGCTTCCTTGTAGTCCAATTTCTTGTCCCCCGGAATAATCAGCGCAACATAATCCCCTTCATCAGTCTTCGCCATCAAGTTCTTCGAGATTCTATGCAGCTCTATGCCCGTAACAGACGCAGCGTCAGCAGTATGGACGGTGGATTGCGGCTTCTCGTGAAACATGTACCAGGCTCCAAGAGCCTTAAGTCTTGACTCAAGCTTTTCCTGGTACTGCTTTTCCGGGTCATCCATTTCCAACACTGGCTTTTCTTTTGTCCATTTCATTTTTATTGTTTTGTAACGAAACTTCTAATGATGGAAATACTTGATGAAATAAGAGCCAAGAAGAAAAAGCCGAAAGAACTCCTTGCCTCCCTTACTGAAAAGGTAAAAAAGAACCCGGATTTATTCATCCAGCTGATAGAGGGGTTGACGACTGGTTCCAAAGTCGAGAAGGGAACATGCCTATCCGTTGTTGCGCACGTTGCCAAGGACAAACCGGAGCTTGCCCTTCCCCACCTGGACCACATAATGGGGTACATCAACAGCGACGCACCCCGCGTCAAGTGGGAAGCCGCGGAAGTAATCGCAAACATTGCGCAAAAATTTCCCGATAAGGCTTCCAAGACGATTCCAAAGCTTCTTTTAAATACCGTTGATGAGGGGACGGTTGTTCGCTGGAGCGCGGCCTATGCGTTGACTGAAATCGCAAAAAACAACCCAAAACTGCAAAAGGAACTCATCCCCAAGTTTCTCGAGATTCTAACGAACGAGCAGAACAAGGGGGTCAAGAACGTCTATCTGAAGGCC
>JBDRJJ010000019.1:0-8407 GCA_043815135.1 Microcaldota archaeon
CGATTACCTTCTCCTCAATCTCCTTCTTGGCCCTTGCAAACGAGGCGATGTTTGCCGCTTTAACCTGGTCCTCCCCCCACTTGAAGAAGTCCAGCTCGCCCTTTATGTACAGGTAGTACTTCCCTTCCTCCCCGCCAACCATCTTGCCTTCCTTCAGCTTGTACCCCTGCCTTGCAAAACTGACATGAGCGTAAGGCTCGGTCTCGAGCACTTTCTGGAAAGCGCCCCTGTCCTTCGACTCGCATTCATAGACTCTCGTTTCCATAACCACACCTCTAAGGAAATAGGCTTACGGACTTAATCTTTAAAACCTTTACCAAGGCTTCACCTCGTAGACAACTAACCGAAATCGATCCCGAGCACGGTTCGAAGGAGGGGTTATCCAGGATTCGGGCGGCTCCCCCTGCCTCGAGGGAGCCCAGGCATCCCGGACTCGAGGAAAGCGAGCCGGGAGCGGATTCGGGCTTTTTCAGCTACTTCCGATGCTTCACCTCGTAGCCCAATCAAAAGGTTTTAATACTCCCCTTTCGTATCCCCTCTGGTGATCGTATGGGATTCGAGGAGACGATTGTCGGAGTCGAGGATAGGGTAGCCGAGATGACGAACTACCTGTGCGTGGTGATAGGCGGAGTGTTGCTGCTGCTGTCTTTGTCGGCGATGTTCGACTTCACTTACCGGTCCATGTCTTATGCTATGCTTGCGGCGGGGTTCTTGCTGTTCCCGATGGCAGCGAACATGGTGTTCAAGAAGGAAACTTTTATGCAGTCACCGCCCCCGATAATGAAGAAGAAAAAGTAAGTTGCTTGGCGGCTTTCTTCCGCCGGCATATTTAAAAATTAAAGGCGACCACAGGGAGTCCAATGAAACTTAGCAGTGACTTGTACGCCGGAATCTCACTACTGGGGGTTATAGTGGCCATCCCCTCGGCGCTTCTAGGGATTGTGTTGCTGATTTCCAAGGGCAAATGGGTCGAGTATTACGGCCAATGGTTCGCGTTTTTGGGTGCGTTTCCGGCATTCCTTGTCGGCCTGATAGTGTTCATCGTATTTTTTAGGGAATCAAAGCGGATGAGGCAGGTCGAAGCGGAAGAGGAGCTAATCCGGAAGCTGGCAATCGAGAAGCTTGCAAGGGACAAGCTCTCGGGAAGCTGATGCGCGCATGCCACTATATCTCGGCGATGCAATCGATTTCCTTTTCGGGAAGAACGAGAGCGATTCTAAGAGCGAGTTCAAAAAAACAACCGGTTCCATAAAGGCGCTCGGCTGGGAGTTCGAGAAATTCGATGAAACGAACAGGGAAATCCATTTCAAGAAAGGGGAATGGAAGCTGAGTCTGAGGGCTTGAGCTATTTTTCGGCGTTTGACGAATGTTAACAATCTTTAAATAGTTCAAAACAGAAATTGCTTTTGTGGGGGAATGAGCACCGCTATCAAGTCCCACGGTGTAAGAAGAGCTGCAGTCCCAGTAGGCAAAACCATATTCGCGCAAATTGCAGAAAGGCTTACGCGAACGGATTCTATAGACCTTGCCTGGGGCAATTGGGACAAATGGGTCGGGCAAAGGGGGGAGCAGGAACTGGACCACGGGGCCCGCGTTTTCAGGAAAAGCCCCCACAGCTATGCGCCGCCCCTGGGGCTCCCGGAATTCCGGAGGGCTCTTGCCAAGAAATACGAATTGGAGACTGGGGGGCCGATAAGGGTCGATAACGTGATTGTGACCGTCAGTGGAGCCACGGGGGCGATGTGGTCGACAGTGCGCCACATAATACGAGCCCACGGGGAAGCTCGCCAAGGCGAGCAGAGCAGGAAAGTGGCGTTTTTCTGCCCGGCCTATTTCTACCCCCCTTTCAAGACCATAATAAACCGGGAGGGCGGCCGGATATATGCTTATGGACTGGACAAGCGGGGCCAGCCAAGCGTAAGCAGCCTGGACGAGCAAGTCGGGCTGGCAATCAAAAACGGGCACAGCCCGTCATCAATCTATGTCAACTCCCCTCACAATCCAACAGGCGCGATATACGCGAGAAGCAAACTCGAGGGTTTTATCGAAGTTGCCCGCGAACGGGGGCTGCCCATAATAGCTGACGAAGTTTACTTCCGGGTCGTCATGCCAGAAGCGCGCTCAAGGGTCATGCACGTCGCCTCCCTCATTTCCGGTTCAGACAAGAATCCAGTTTCAGTGGTCCAGGTCGATAGCCCTTCAAAATCCAAGGCGTGGTGCGGCTCGAGAGTCGGCTGGGTTTATTTTGTCGACCTCAGGAATTTTCCAATGAAACAGATAAAGAGCGGAATCAGTGAGGACATGCAGATTCTCCTCGGCGCCCCCCGTGTTTATCAGGAATTTGGGGGCCAGGGCAACGTGATAATAAACCCGGATACCGGGCCCCTGATGGCCGAAATAAGGAAAAGGCGGGATGCAGCAATGGACGCGTTCAATATCGAGGGGATGACCATTCACCATAAGCCCCAGGCGGGTTTCTATTTGTGGATAGAGCTCGATAAAAACTTCGGGAAGTGGAATAGCGACGTGGAATTTTCGATGAAGTTGGCGGAAGTGGCAGGAATCGGAGTAAGTCCAGGACTTGCTTTCTACTGCGGCGAGCCGGGCAAGGAGCCGGGCATGTTCATCCGGGTCGCACTCGTCCAGCCCGTTGAGTCCATCCATGGAGCAGGAGAACGGACCAGGGAATTCATGAAGAAAGAGAAGAGATAATCAGTTCAGAATCTTGACTCCGAACTCCCCTTCCTTCAGTTCGATTTTCCCGAGCCTCCCAGTTGCAAGGAGCTCCTCTTCTATCAACTGGGCAAATGCAATCTCTTCTTTCGAAACGCTGACTTCAGCCCCCTTCAGCTCGGCATTGAGGGGCATCTTGTTCTCCGCCTTGTACTGCCTTATGGATGAAAGAATCCTGTTCGCAAGCTCCCCGGCTTTTTCGCTCTTCTCGTCAATCTTTTTTTCATCGAATTCGGGCCATTTGGAGAGATGGATTGTGCTTTCCCCGGGAAACAGCCCCATATAGAGCTCCTCTGTCACGAACGGGGCAATCGGGGCGAACAATTTCAGGACGTTTCTGAGCACGGTGTAAAGCGCGTATTGGGCAGCGAGCTTGCTCTCCTCCCCGTATTTTTCAGGCTGGTAAAGCCTGTGTTTCACTCCCTCCAAGTAGAAATCGCAGAATTCGTGCCAGACGAACTCGTGAATCGCAGTTATCACTGCGTGGAAATCGAACTGCTCGAAATTCTCAGTGCACAGCTTTTTCGTCCTCTCGAGCCTGCTCAAAATCCATTTATCGTAAGCCCGGAGCTTCGGGTTTTTCGGTTCAACATATTTGTCCATTCCCGATTCGACAAATCTGGAAGCGTTCCAGAGCTTGTTTATGAAGTTCTGCCCGAACTGGATGTCCTTATAGGAAAACGGCCTGTCCTTCGCGAGCGCTCCCGAGAGCGCCACCCACTGCCTTACTGCATCCGCAGAGTACTTGGTTATCAGCTCATTGGGGACTATCACGTTCCCTAACGACTTGCTCATCTTTTTCCCATCCGGCGCGAGCACGTTCCCGTTCAGGAGAAGCTCGACAAACGGGGGTCTGCCGGTGAGCATGAGGCACCTGTAAGTCGTGTAAAACGCCCAGGTCCGGATAATCTCAGTTCCCTGGGGCCTAAGCGAACTCGGGTAGGTTTTCTTGTGGAACCCCTCATCCTCGAGCCACTTCGAGATTATGAGCGGCGTAATCGAGCTGTCGACCCAGCAGTCGCACGTGCTCGCTTCAGGGGTAAGGTCTCCCCCGCAGCTGCACTTCTTCACTGGCTGCTCAGGGGGGTTCACAGGAAGCTCATCATATCCCGCAGCCACGGTTTTCCCGCATTTTGGGCAGTGCCAGAACGGAAGGGGCGTTCCAAAGACCCTTTGTCTTGAAATCACCCAGTCCCATTCCACCCCATTGGTCCAGTCCATGAAATACTGAATAGTGAACTCGGGCTTCCACCCCATCGCCTTGCCTGCCTTGAGAATCTCCTCCTTGTGGTCCTTAATGTTTGCGAACCACTGGTAAGAGAGGAGGAGTTCAACCGGGGTCTTGCACCTGTCGTGGACCTTTACGACCTGGTGCAGGCTCTCCGTTTTGAGGACCTTCCCTTCAACCTTAAGCTTTTCGAGAATCTTCTCCCTGGCGGCGTTGGCCTTCAAGCCGTCATACTCGCCCGCGTTCGTGAGCTTTCCGTATTCGTTCATCGCCTTTATGATTGGGAGCTTGTGCCTGTAAGCCCACAGCACATCTTGCTTGTCCCCGAAAGTGCAGAGCATGACCACCCCTGTTCCGAAAGCCGGGTCTGCATCCGGGTCTGGCAGGAGCTTCACAGTTTTCCCTAGCGGGGTCTTGACATCCTTCCCATGGAGCTTCTTGTATCTCTCGTCATCCGGGTGGACGAAAACCCCAACGCAGGCGTGGAGGTACTCGGGGCGAGTGGTAGCAACAGGCAGTTCTCTCCCCTCGCATTCAAAATTCAAGTAGCTCAGTTTCGTATCCCTTTCCAGGTCGTCTAATTCTGCCTTTGCGATTGCCGACCCGCAGCTCGTGCACCAGTAAACGGGGTGCTCGCTCCGGTAAACGAGCCCTTTCTCGTACATCAGGAGCAGAGAGTGCTGCACCTTTTGATGGTAGCGAGGGTCCATCGTCCTGTATTCGTAGCTCCAATCAGGGGAGAGCCCGAGCGCCTTCATCTGGGCCTTCATTTTCTCTATGAATTCACCGGTCCACTCAACGCATTTTTTCCTGAATTCCTCCCTCGGGAGCCGCCCGTATTTCTTCTCGACCTTGACTTCGGTCGGGAATCCCTGGCAGTCCCATCCCTGCGGGTAATAAACATCAAAACCGTTCATCCGTTTAAAGCGGGCAACGAAGTCGAAATAAGTATAACTAAGCACATGGCCCATATGAAACTCGCCGGAAGTGAAAGGCGGTGGAGTGTCGAGAGAATAAATGGGTCCTTTCTCTCCCTTGCGGAACCCGTATGTCCCCTCACTCTCCCATGTTCCCTGCCATTTCATCTCTATTTCCTTGCTGTATTTGGACAGTGGCATCCTTATCATCCTCTTCATCAAGCCTGTAGACCCGGTGGAACGATTCCAGGCCCCCGATTTTCATTCCATCCCTTGCTGCGATAGTCCTTACCCCGCTCTCCCGTTCAATCATCTGCGCCTCAGATTCAGCGGGGATTTTGAGAAATTTCGCCCCCAAATGCGTAAGTATCGCCTTCTTTGGCTTTGCTTCCTTAAGTATTTTAATCGTATCCTCGCTTGCGAGGTGGTCCGGAATGCCGTCAAGCTTCGGCTTCAGGTTGCTTACTACCAGGTAATCGCACCCCCTGTAGATCTTCCCGAGTTCCTTGAAATACTCGGTGTCAGCAGTATAGCCGATGAGCTTTCCGTCCATCCTCAAAAGGAACCCCACCGCAGTCTTATCGTCGTGCTTTGTTTTCGTAGCAGTGAATTCCGCCCCTTTGAGCGAGAATTTTTTTCCGGGCTTCATGGGGACGACCTTAGCGACCTTGCCCAGATGGTAGCTGTCTATCACTGGCTCGTACCCCCCATATCCCTTGATTATGGAAACGCTCCCCAAGAGCGCTCCCTGCTTCCTCAGCGCGAAGTCAGTCATAGCTTCAATCATAAGGCTCGCGTCATTCACGTGGTCTATGTGAAAATGGGAGACGAAAATTGCGTCAATCTTCGTGGGGTCCTGCCCGTATTGTATGGATTTCAAGAGCGCCCCAGGCCCGGGGTCCACGTGGATGTTTATGCTTCCGTTTATCCTGAAGCCTCCAGTGGCCCTAAACTGTTTTATCAGGTTCACCCGTCCTCCGCCAGTCCCGAGGAAAACGATTTGCATGCTAGAAATAACCCGAGAACTTTTAAATAAACTTCCAAATTGCCCAGGCTAGAATTAATTGCGCGACTGCTGCGAGGAAATAGGGCACTGCGAAACCCCCGAGTCCTGCGAGCGCACCTGAAAAAAGGTCCCCAAATCCCTGTCCAAGGCCGAATCCTAGAAGAGCAAGGCCCAGCTCCTTGCCAAGCTCATTCTTGTTTGCTGAAAGAACGACAATCTTGTTGAATGCAGGTGATTTCATTCCGGAGAATACAATGATTGCAAAAATTGCTAAAGAAAAGGCAATGATTCCGAGCCCAAAAGCAATCGCCCCGCCAGCAATCGCTGACGCAACTGCCATGAGGAGCGAAAATGCAATAAAAAACTTCCTTTCATCGACTTTCTCTGCAAACATCCCAAAAGCATACCCGGAAAACGCCCTGGCGATGTACATTACGAAGAGAAAAGCGCCTATCATCTCCGGCCCGAGCCCATAAAATTCTTTCAATATAATCACTAAAAGGAACGACGTGGTCAGGGACCAGCCCACCCCGTCAAGGCTCCTGATGATTGCAAGTCGCTTGAGTTTCAGTTTCACTCCTTGCCAGCTGAAAGCATGCGAAAAAACTCCCCTAAGACTTTCCCGGCGTTTCTTTGGCTCGAATCTCGCGAGCCACGCGAAGCAGAGCGAGAGAATCATCAGAAGCCCGAACACATACTCGTAACCAATCCCGGCCATGAGTCCGCCGAAAAAGGAACCGAGCCCGATTCCAACCCACAAAAAAAGGGAGTACTTGGCAGCAGCCTTTCCAACATCCATCTTTTCCGTAAGCGCCCCGGAGTAAAGTATGGCGCGGTCGGTTGCCCTTACGATGCTTGCGGATAGCCCCTCAAGAATCCTTCCAACCAAAAAGAGCGAGTTGAATGGGGAAAGATAATATACCAGGACCGTGGCTAACTGCAGAAATCCGGAGGCCCTAATGAGGCTCCTGTGCCCGATTCTATCTGCAACTGCTCCAATGAATACCCGCAGGAACTGGGTGACGAAGTAGTAGGCCGAAAAAATGACCCCCATTTCAGCAAGTGAGACCCCCCTGTCCCGCAAGTAGAGGGGCAGGACAGTTGCTACGAGCCCATTGAACGAAAAACCATAAAGCAGCGTTACAATCAGGCCCAGTGTGCTCCTTTTCATAGTCATTCCCTGTATCCGTGCTTGCCGATAAGGGGCACGAAAACAACGGACAGCATGAAGTTTGTGTCTACTGCCCCATTCCTTTTTTCAGCAAGAACGAGTTCCTGGACAAATGAGTTGCCGACAGGCATCATAAGTTTTCCGCTTTCCTTTAACTGCGCCAATAATGGCTCCGGAATTTTCGGTCCCGCAGCTGTGACCATTATCCTGTCAAAAGGGGCTTGCCCAGGGTAGCCCAGTGTCCCGTCGCCCTCCACAACATGGACGTTTCCAACCCCGAGTCTAACAATCCTCTCCTTTGCCATGGCCACGAGCCCTGGCACCCTTTCAACACTCCAGACTTCGCCTTTTGTCCCGACGAGAATCCCGAGTATCGCTGCCTGCCATCCGCTTCCAGCCCCAATTTCGAGCACTTTCATCCCTTCCCTCACTTCGAGGTTTTTGCTCATGAATGCGACTACCCCCGGAGCGCTTATCGTCTGCCCAAAACCTATTGGGAGCGGGCGGTCCTCGTAAGCATTCGGCGCGTAGTTGGGGGGCACGAATAGCTTGCGGTCAGCTTTTCGCATCGCTTCAGCTACCCTTTCATCAGCATAGTCCGTCCCAAGGAGGGCTTGAATCATCTTATCGATCGATTCCATCACCTAGCAATAAGAAACTAACTAATAAGAACCCGAGCTAGGCGATAAATTGCCTGAGCTTGCTTTCAAGAACCGATAGTTCAATCGGGCTTTCCCTGGCCCTGGTCGCTTCCTTGAACTCTATTATGATTCCTTTTGCTTCCACGCCAACTCCTAATGCATCGTCATGTATCATCCTAGAAGAAGCGTCCTTGACAGCAATCACTTCAGACACATCCCTTCCGCCTGCCCTGACTGCAATCGCCGTTCTGAATGCCTCGCCTACACTTCGCACTAGCGAAATCGCCTTGAAAGTCTTCGCCTCCCCCTCATAGCGCATTTTTTCATAAACTCCAACTACTCCCAAAGTTTCAATTGCAAACTCCCAGGCTCGTTTTTCCCCCATAACATCAGAAAGCGCGTTAAAAGCAGGGCTTGAAAATCCCTTTTCAAAAGCAATCTTCAGGGATTCAGTGTCGCCAAAATTCCTTTGCAGCGCAAAGAATGCCTCTTTGGCATCCCCGAGAGCAGTAAAAGAAGCGCTGAAGATTCTGAAAATTTGCTGCTCTCTTGTCTCTTCAGGAATCCTGTCCCTCTTTTTTGGTTTGGTCTGGGGCAAGTTGGTAATCGAATAAAGCTGGTCTGCTAGTCCCTTAATCAGTCCGGTTTTCGCTTCTTTCGGGATTTGCCTTGCAGATACAATCGTCATAAGAGTCCTTATCTCCCCTTTGG
>JBDRJJ010000020.1:0-5858 GCA_043815135.1 Microcaldota archaeon
CAGCGAGGGTCTGGGCCTGTGAAATCCAGTAAGGGTTCCGAGAGTTCAAAAGGGACATGAAATAAACCGCATCAGCAAAAGGAGTTATTGTTGCGATGTTCCCAGGGAAAAGCACTATGGGAACATTCACCATTTCCTTGATGAGTTTCGTAGTTTCATCTAAAAGTGCGCCCTGTGCACCTATAGACCCTCCTATCAAAACCAGGTCCGCACCTCCTTCGCACGCCTGGAAAGCGGCCTCTGCAGCCCTTTCTTTAGAAGCGTGGTCAACTGGGTCAATGAGGGCAAAGAGCATAGCGCCATCCCTCTCAAGCGTGTCCGCGATGTATTTTCTGACTTTCATAGGAACCGCCTCCTATCCTTTCATCTCCCTATAGTAAGTAACCATCTCTTTTATTCCTTGCGCAATTGGCACTTTCGGGACGAACCCGATAGCTTTTTTTATCTTCGAGCAATCAAAAGCCCGGTCGCGCGTGAGCTGGGCAAGGTTCTCCCGTGAGAAATTCATCCCATACATTGCAGCCGCGATTGGGAGGAACGTGTTTGCCATCCAAAGCGATATCTCCCGCTTCGGTTCAGGGGCCCCAAGCTCTTTGCTGGCAAGGGAAAACAGTTCCCTCTGCGTAGGATAACCCGGTCCGGCGATATTGAAATCCCGTCTCTCCGCGTCGATGCTCTCAGATGCCCTCAATAGCGCGCTCACAGCGTCAGATATGTGGATGAGTGGAATTCGGTTGTTTCCATCCCCGATAATCGGCATCTTTCCTTTTTCGAGCGCCTTAAGGACCGGGATGTACCCCTCATCGAATCCAGGACCGTAAATCATCCCAGGCCTTATGATTGTGAACGGAATCTCCTTCTTCATCCTGACGACAACCTCCTCCGCCAGCATCTTCGATCGCCCGTACTTGGTTATCGGGTTCTTTGTAGTTGCCTCATCAGCAGGAAGCGAGTCAGGGTTCCCATAGACCGATATCGAGCTCACGAACACGAACCGCTCCACTGCCTTGCCCCGGCACGCTGAGAGAAGGTTCTCCGTTCCGAGCACATTAATCCGATAGAACGCTTCCTCGCTCAGGGATTCGTCTATGGCTGCAGCGAGGTGGAACACAGTGTCCTTTCCCCCCCTCTCGACCAAACCCTCAAGCGTCCCTGGTTTTGTTATGTCCCCACAGTGCGCTATCGCCCCCTTTGGAATCTCATCGTTCTTATCCCTGATGAGCATTTTCACCTTTTCCCCGCTTGAGAGGAGTGATCGCACAAGGTGCTTTCCGAGCCTCCCAGTGCCACCTGTCAAAACGTTCATGCATAAGCGTTCGAAGACAACCTTCTTTAACCTTTTTTCACACGTTCTATAACACATACCAATAACTCGCTCGCGCATAAAAAGAGGCGCCCGACCAGGAGAATCGCGGTTCGCTGGTGCAAGCCGAATCCTTCGGGTCGCGAGGCACTCAAGCGAGCCGTTGTTTTGAGGTATTGTTTATGCGAGGGATGTCAAATCTCGAATACAACAGGCTCGTTTCCGAGCTCCAAGGGCTAGTGGGGGGCAGGCTCGACAGGCTCTACGACATGGGGGGCGGGGAGTTCAGGCTCAGGATACGGCTTCAAGGGAAAACAGAGGACGTATGGCTGAAGCTTGGCGAACGGCTCCACCTCACGCGCTACATCAGGGACGCCCCAAAAGAGCCTTCGAATCTCGCGATGTTTCTAAGGAAGAGGATTGAGGGCGCGAGAATCGAGTCCTTGGAGCAGCACGATTTCGACAGGGTATTGGTCTTCAGATTCTCCGGAGAGAAAAAGCACTCGCTTGTACTCGAGATGTTTGCAGAAGGGAACCTTTTCCTTCTGGACTCGGACGGGAAGATAATCAGGTGCCTCAGGCGAGAGGAGTGGAAGGACAGGACTTTGAAAGAGGGCGAGCATTACAAGTTCCCGCAGTCCGAGAGGCTCTCCCCCCCTTTCAGCAAGGACTCGCTTGAGCGGATTCTCGAATCCAAGGCAATAATCTCGATTCTCGTCTCCAAGACAAATTTTGGAAACGATTACCTAGAGGAAGCGTGCAAGAGGGCAGGGATTGGGCTGAAAGAAAATGCAAAAAACATCAAGGAGGAGCGGCTTGAAGCCCTTGCAAGCGAGCTAAATGCGGTTTTCAAGATTCTGGAGCCAATCATTTACCTAAAGGACGGAAAACCCACCGATTACTCGCTCGCAAGCCTCTCAAAATATTCCAGTCTTGAATCCCGCAAAGCAAATTCCCTTTCAGAGGCAGTCGATGAATGCGCAAATTCCGAAATGGACGCACAAGCACCAGCCCCCTCGGAGCATTCAAAAAAACTAGAGAGGCTCAAAAAAAGGCTCGAGCTCCAGAAAGAACACTGCGAGAGAATGCTCAAGGAAGCGGAAGAGCTGAAGAAAACCGGCGACGAGATTTACCTCCGATACCAGGAAATAGAAGGAATCCTGAATTCAATTCAGGAGATGAAGAAGGCAGGAAAAAGCTGGGTCGACATAAAGAAAGCCCTGGAAGGAAAATGCGAGATAGACGAGCACAAGGGAAAGGTCTACTTCACTCCTCGCTGACAGTCTTCCCGTATCTTATGTAGTCGTGCGCCCCGGTGGCGGCCATCGCCCCTTGGCCAGCAGCCACGATTATCTGCCTAATCCCGCCCGTCACATCCCCTGCTGCGAAGAGCCCCGGTATGTTCGTCGCGCCATTGCATTCTGTCAGGATGTGGCCCCTACTGTCTGTTTTTGCGCCAAGGGACTTCGCGATTTCAGAGGTCGGGGTCGCGCCTATGTTCACAAAGATGCCCTCGACCCCCAGTATCGTCTTCTTTTTCGTCTCGCAACCCTCAAGCTCAATCCCGGAGACGAATTTCTCGCCAATTATCCTGGTGGGCCTCTGGCACAGCATCAATTTCGCTTTCTTCAGCCTCTTCTGGAGTGTCTCGTCAGCGCGCAGCTCCTTCCTTCTGTTTATGACGTATACTTCGCTTGCGATGTCCTCCATCATAATTGCGGCAGAGATTGCGGTGTTCCCACCGCCAATGACCGCAACCCTCTTTCCCGAGAACATTGGCCCGTCGCAAGTCGCACAATATGACACTCCTTTCCCGAGAAGCTCCTTCTCCCCCGGAACCCCAATCTTCGCGTAATCGCAGCCAGTTGTAAGTATCACTGCCTTTGCCTCGCATTCCCCCTTAGTGGTCTTAACGCTAAAACAGCCGTTGGTTTTGGTTACACCGACAACCGCATCATAGGTTATGCTGATTCCAAAACTCTCAAGCTGCTTTTCCATCCTCATTGCGAGCTCTATGCCAGTCACTTTCTCCACCCCGGGGTAGTTCTCCACAAAAGGAGCGAGCGATAAGTATCCCCCGGCGGTTTTCGATTCGAAAATGACTGTTGAGAGCGCCTTCCTCCCAGCGTAAATTGCCGAGGCCATGCCAGCAGGTCCCGCTCCAACTATACAAACGTCATATCTCTCCATTATAACCACCTAGCGAATTAGCATTAATCAAAGAGCATAGTATTCTCTGCAGATAACCTTAAATACCCCAATCTTAAAAGATTCGTCTTGCTTCAAAAGTTCGACCAGTTGATGAAAATGGGCTTACAGGAACTAGTAATACCCGGCAAGAAACTCACTCCGTGGAGGGCGACAGTGGCCCTTGCGATGGTGTCAATACTCGCAGTGTTTGGGTTGGAGATTTTCTATCACCCAGGGAAGGACGCCCTCCTGGCCCTTGAGTTCATAGAACTGGCGGCCCTGCTCGTTCTCTTCGTCGACCTAGCAGTCAACTTTTCAAGGGCGGAGAACAAATCCAAGTTCATAAGGAAGAACTGGTTCGAGCTTTTCCTCTTTGTCCCATTCGCCGTGACTTTCGAGGCCTTCAGGGCGTTTGAGCTGTTCCAGGTAATGGGCGTTGAAGCAATGCCGTTCATGATGAGGACGAGAGTGATAGTCAAGGGGGGGCACGTGGCCACCCACATCGGCAAGAGCGAGCCTGCGAGAATCGCGAGGGGCGCAATCCTGGGAGTCATGACTGCCCCCGATAGATACAAGTCAATGAGGTACAGGGGACTCCTGAGCTTCGGCTGATTTTGCCTACTTTCTTTTAACCCCGAGATGGTTGCAAACAAGCGCAATGTCTCTCTTCATGTTGCCGACCCTGCGATCAACCATGTCGATGTGCTTGTCCATGTGGGTCACGTGTTCGTCGAGTTTTTTAGTGAGTTCCTGAAGCTCCCTCACATGGGTCCTCATTTTTATGAGCACCGTCGTCTCAACCGCGAGAAGGGCAACCCCGATGGTTATGCCAGCTATTTCTATAACGTCCATGCGCTCACCCCTTCCCCCCCAACCTGCTGAACTTCAACAGTTCCCCAGCTTTATGTATCTCAATCAGGTTGCTCGCGTGCTTCTGGCTCGTCCGGACTCCGGCAGTGAAAAGAACTGTTTCATCCTTGCGCAGGAGCCCAAGCTTATAGAGGTGCTCTGCAGTTTTCAGGATTCTCTTCGTTTGAGGAAAATCCCTGACTATCACCGGGTGGACCCCGAACACCAGTTCCAGCTGCCCGGCGGTAATCCTGTCGTCAGTTACTGCGATTATCGGGACATCGAGCCGAAAGCGCGCAATCATCCTTGCAGTGTACCCCGAGCGGGTTATTGGCACAATCTTGTCTAGTGGCATAATCTCGGCTATGTGGTGTATTGATTTGCTGATTGTATCGGAGATGTTGAAGTAGCCGGTCATCTGCACCTTGTTCTGAACAGAGTTTTCAACTTCGTTTGCAATCCTGTTCATCGTATTCACTGCGTCAATTGGGTAGCTCCCCTTTGCGGTTTCCCCCGAGAGCATCACCGCGTCACTCCCATCAAGAATCGCATTTGCGACGTCGCTCGTCTCTGCCCTTGTCGGCGAGGGAGACTTTATCATGGATTCGAGCATCTGCGTAGCAGTTATTGAAATCCTCCCCCGCTGGTTGCACTTCCTTATAATCTCCTTTTGTATGAGGGGTATCCTCTCATGGGGTATCTCGACCCCGAGGTCCCCCCTTGCAATCATTATTCCGTCCGAATTCTCGAGTATCTCGTCCAAATTATTGACTCCCTGGTGGTTCTCTATTTTCGAGATGACGGCGATTCGCGTCTTCCCCAGGCGCTTCCGGAGGCCAAGCACGTCCTCCGCGCTCCTGACAAAAGAGAGCGCAATGAATTCAACCTTATTCCTGATTGCAAACTCAATGGCGTTCTTGTCCTTCTCCGATAGGCTCGGGGTGTTCAATTCCCTCCCAGGGATGTTAACACTTTTCCTGTCCTCTATCACCCCGTCATTCAACGCCTCGAGCAAGACTCCCTTAGCCGTTTTCGCGACGATTTTTGCCTTGACCTTTCCAGTAGCGAAATAAATGAGGTCACCTGGTCCCACGTCCTCCTGAAAGTTGTAGTTGAACCTGATGGGGCCGCTATCCCCAAACCAGCCCTCGAACGGCTCGCCTGCACTCACCTTTTTCGGAGAGTTCACGAGCACCCGGACCTCGGGGCCCTTGATGTCCATCATCACCGGGGCCTTGCACACCGAGCGCAAGTTCGAAATTATCCTTGAGTACTGCGCGAAATCCCCGTGAGCAGTGTTTATCCTGGCACAGTTCATCCCCGCGTCGTGCATCCTCCCCAACGTTTCGGGACTCATGCTAGCAGGGCCTATTGTGCAGATCATTTTCGTTTTCTTCATGAAATCACATTTTTAATAAAATAAATGGGGGGACCGAGATGTGCACCGCAAGTGCACAGATGATTGCGCTGTGCGCAAGCGGATTTGAACTCGGGTCTCCAGGTGTTTTGCCAGAAC
>JBDRJJ010000021.1:0-2912 GCA_043815135.1 Microcaldota archaeon
GCGAGGGGTTTATATTTATTTTATGCTCGGCTTATGGCGAATTCATAATTCCATCCATGGCTCAAGAAACTCATGGGGCACCTCCTGAAAAAAATATGGCGCCGAGAATCAGCAAAACGGACAATCCGAGAATAATCCAGGGAATCCATTTCTCCATCTCGCCACCATGTTCATTCATATCTCAGTGCATCTACTGGCCTGAGTTTCGAAGCCTGATAAGCGGGAATCAACCCGGAGATTACCCCGATGAGAACTGAAACTGCAAGGGCCCCGAAAACTATTGTGAAGTTGATTGAACCGATGAGGGAGCTTCCCCCGGACCCTCCTCTCCCAAGGAACGGCATCTGAATGCCAGAACCTGTGAGAAGCGAGGACACGAAGCTCGATGCGACTGTCCCGAGAATGACCCCGATTAGCCCTCCCACGAGGCCTATGAGTCCAGAATTAAGGATGAAAATCGTTAGGATGTCGCTGTTCCTCGCCCCTATTGCCTTCATTATGCCTATCTCCTTTGTCCTCTCAAGAACCGACGTGAACATCGTGTTGGCTATTCCCACTGCGCCAACGAGAAGCGAGACTGCCGCTATGCCCGCAAGGAACAGTGTGATGCTGCTTGTCGCGCTGCTGATGCTCGCGAGCATGTCCTTGGTCGCGGAAATGGAGAAGTCCTGGGTTGTGACTCTCCTGGAAATCATGAGTGCGTTTATTATCTCCGTCTCTACTTCATCTATGTCCGCCCCATCCTTAACGAGGAGTTGAATGCTGTTGTACTCGTCCTGAATCGAGCCGTTGATGACTTCGTATGCATTGTCAATCGGCATGTAAATTGAACGGTCGAAACGCCCGTTGTCCGAAGTTATTCCGACGACTCTGAAGCTCCTCCCAGATATCCGTAGCTCCTTCCCGAGAGTCACTTCTTTCTTGAAATAGCTGTCTGCAAGCGAGTAGCCTATCACGATGACATTCTTGTCAGAGGCTTGGAGGGCTCTTCCTTCACCAGTTGTAACACTTGTGATATCTGCCCAGGTGTCTGGGTCTGTCCCGGTTATCTGTAGCATGCCGCTTTGACTGCCATATGAGACATTTGCCCTTCCGCTTACCTGTGCGTTTATTGCGCCTATGTCGGCAATGCTCTCTAATGTACTAACATCGTCTTTGGTGAGAACAGAACTCGAACTGGAACTGCCGCCGAATTCCCCGGGTCCCATTCTTCCGAATGACATCCCCTGTGCTCTCGAGTAGCCGGGGGAGATAGTTATGAGGTTTGCCTTCATGGAGCTTAGCTGGGAATTCACCTGGTTCTGCATCGCCTCCCCGAGCGAGACTATTGCTATGACTGAAGCTACTCCTATCACTATGCCGATTATCGTAAGCCAGCTCCTGAGCTTGCTGTGCGTGACCATGTTGACTGCTATGCCAAGGCATTTATCGAATCTCATTGAATCTCCTGTTTGGCGCGATATTGCAGAACTCGTGACTTGGATTCACTTGTTCGCAGTATTGCCCGCAACCCCTCATCCTGCTTCTGCAATAATCGAACAACTCGTCGGAGCTCATCGTGTCAAAAGCCTTCGAGACTTCTTCTACGCTGGCGTTTATCTGCTCGGGCATCTGCCCTGGCCCGGGGCCGGTTCTGTTGAAGCTGCGGTTTGTCCTGTTGCCGAATCCCCCGGCCCATTGGCCGTTAGGTGGCCCGCCGAAGCTCGGATTGTCGGGCTGTGCGTCTTGGTTGGACTCTCCGCCACTGCAGCCGAAAATCAAAAGCAAACAAAATACAAGTGCCCATGCAGGATTCCAGTTCATTCGCTTAGCCCCCGGACTTAGCCGTGTCTTTCTTCCGCTCGTGCTTGACTAACTCGCCGTTTGGCTCCTTCTGGCATTTGTTGCGCTCGGTCTTCACTATCTCGCCATCCTTCAGCTCGACGAACGTGCAGGCATATTGGGCGAGGTTGTGGTCGTGTGTCACGAGTATTATCGTCTTGCCTTCGTTCCTCCAGAGCCTGAACAGAGTCTCAAGAACTTCCCTGCCAGTGACGCTGTCGAGCGCCCCGGTGGCTCGTCTGCGAGAATAATCTCTGGGTTCGCAGCAAGCGAGCGAGCAATCGACACTCTCTGCTGCTCCCCCCCTGAGAGCTGGCTTGGCCGGTTGCCCATCTTGTTCCCGAGGCCCACGAGCTTGAGGATTTCGCGGGCTCGTTTTTCGGAATTGCGCTGGTCCATCTCCTGGAGCTCGAGAGGGAGGAGAACATTCTCAAAGGCAGTCATGTTGGGCATCAGGTTGTACTGCTGGAATATGAACCCGATTGTTCTTCCCCTCAAGGTCGCAAGGTCGGATTCGCTGATTTTGGAGATGTCCCTGCCCCTCAGGATAATGCTCCCCTTGGTGGGCATATCAAGGCAGCCGACCAGGTTCATCATGGTGGATTTTCCGCTTCCCGAGGGCCCGACTATCGCAACGAAGTCCCCGCGCTTTATCTCGACGCTCACGTTCTTCAGGGCATGGACCTTCACCTCGCCCATCCGGTAGGTCTTCCAGACGTCCTTGAGAACTACGAGCGGCTCGTTCGCCTGATGGGATTTCTCCATGGGACCGCCTATTCCTCGATGACCTGCTTCTTTTTCCTTCTCCTGTAAAGGATGTAGCCTGCAACTAAGACGAGGGCTATTCCCCCAAGCTGAATAGCATCGAGCCCGAAAAGTATTCCCCCGTTTCCCGCGCTTCTCGGGGTGAACGTTGATGAAGTGGTTCGCACTGTGCTTGTTGCGCTTATCCTGACGTCCTCAGTAACCGTATGGGCCTGATTCTGTTCATCCTTGAAAGTCACCGTAACTTTTGCAGACCCCCCGGCCATCGTCCTGTTTGCGAATTCCCCTGCCTGGGACCTGTTGAACTGCGCAGAGCGATTGAATTG
>JBDRJJ010000022.1:0-5557 GCA_043815135.1 Microcaldota archaeon
AAACACGGGAATCATAACAACTGCCATCAGTAGCCCCGCCTCGGGCTTCGGGAGCAGGAGCTTGTTTATGATGAACTCGGCCGGCACAACTCCCGCAAGTCCTACCCCCGCAATCCTGGCATATGAAAGCACATTCCCCGCCAATCCCGGCACCTCGAAGAGGCCCATCGGCCCCTCGAAGACAACCACGAGCAGGATTCCAATCCCAAAAAGCACTCCAGCTGGGGTCAGCCACTCCGCTGGGAACGCGCTAAAGAACATTATCGAAACCGCGAAGAAGCCGCCGGTCAGGACACCCATCCATCCGATTTTAGCGTATGAGTGCTTCCTGTGGTGTCCCCAATCGTTGATTGCTCCCAGCGCAAAGCCGAACAAGAGCTGGATGAATCCGGTTATGAGAGCAAGCGCAAGAAGCATCTGCACGTCATGAATCCTGCTCATTCCGTTATAAAGAGGGAGATGCATCCCCGCCTCTTCAACCGCGTGCCCAAACCCAAGGAGCTCCAGAAGGTGCGCGTGCGTGAACCCAAGCCACTCGTCAAAAATCACTCCGAACGCTATTGCTGGCACCGAGGCGTAAGCCCACAGCTTTGCAAAGCCGACAAGGAGCCCTTTCCTGAATTTCTTTATCAAAACCATTGAAATGGCAAGAGAAATCAGTCCGTAAACCACATCCCCCAGCATCATCCCGTATATGATTGGGAACGTGAATAACAGAATGTTTGTAGGGTCTATCTCCCCGACTTTCGGAAGCGAGTAGAATTCTACAAGGAACTGCAATGGTCCGGTCGCCTTTCCATGCTCAAGGAGCGTTGGCGCGTCCTTTTCGTCAGCTTCATTCGCCTTTACCAGGAACCTCCATCCAACTGCGTTGTGGAGGCACTCCTCGAGCTTGGTGACATCTTTCTTGGGCATAAAACCCTGGAACGCGAATGTCTCGCTCGTGCGCCCGAACTTCGAAGCCACTTCGAGCCTGTCCGCCTCAATCTCGAGCATTTCCCTGAGCTGGGCCACCCTGGAATAATGCTTCCCAGAAATTTCCATAATCTCTTTTTCAATGGACGCTAGTCCAGTGTTGATTCCCTCAAGCTCCTTCTCAAAATCAGCGAGAATCTCCCCTGGCTTTCCCTGGAGCTTTGATATGTCCGTCTCGATGAAGCCCGCCTCCCCGAAAATCGCCCCCGGGTCGACTCCCCTGTCAATCGCGACCAGGCAGAATGCCTTGTCCGCCCTCTGCCTGACCACCATGTTGTAGTTCTTCGTCAGCGAGTCCAGCGCCTTCCTGAACTTGTGCAGCTTCTGGGCATTTATCGACCCAAGAGCGTGCCTGAGCCTCGTGCTTCTCAGCTCTGAAAAGTCGACCCCCAGGCCCCTGAATGGGGAAAGCGATTTCCTCAGCTCGAGAATCTCCCTCTTCCTTTCTCTTGCCGAGTCAGCATTCTTCCCCAAGAGTGAAAGCTTGGAATCAATCGTGAGCGCCCTTGCTTCTGCGAGTGCGCCAGCGAGCAAAAGCTTCTCGCATGCTTCAATGGGCATTGTTCCTTTCTTTAAATAGTTTTCGATTCCCCGAAGCCTTATCAGCTGTTCGGAGACTTCCTTATACAATCCGCCTGGTGCTTCTCTCTCGGCGAAGTCCGCGCTCCCCCCCCTTATTTCCACAAGGCCGGCCTCGTGGAGCGCAGCAACAGCCTTAGGCAAATCCTTCCTCAAACCAATTACTTTAACCTTGCTCATTTGGACTGGCCTTAAGCTCATCTCATCACTCAAAGATCGTGTTTGCGAGCTTCCTTATCTCCTCTGGCTTCAGCTTCATTTTCTCGAGTTTGCCGGCCTCTTTCTCCACTTTCTTGAGAATTGCGTCCCTTTCGGCTTCAATCCCCTTGTTTGAATCCAGAAGATGCTTGTCTTTCAGGGACACTGCCTCACTTTGCGCCCTACTTATAATCTCTCCGGATTTTTCCCTGGCGCCCTTTATCAATGCCTCTGCCTTTGAATTAGCTTTTGCCACAAAGTCCCCGGCATCAGTCTCAGATTTCTTCAGGGAAGAAATAGCATTAGCAAACTCTAAGTCGTCTTTGTGTTCGGCTTTCGCCTCTTTCATACGACCCCCCGTTCTAGATTATTGTATCTTATTCTCTGTGCTGTATCGTACCTTATCGTACCAGATATTTGATAAGACCACACCGGAGACTGGATTTAACACTTCGTTGAATAAACTTAAAAGTCTTACGGCCAGAGGTAACGGCGTAAATCATGAAGCCGTTCATTTCAGGCCAAATAGGGGAAAATTTGCGGAAATTCAAGACTCAATAATTTCCAGGCCCTCTCTTAATCTCGAATTCACAGTGGTCTGCGCCAGCTGCAACGCACTTCGTCTCAGTCACGCTGATGTCCTTTGTCTTGGCAAAATCCGCGTATGCCCCCCTCAAAACTCCCCTGATGAAGCTGCACTGGGGCTTTCCGCCCCCGGGCAATTCCGAGAGCGGGGTGTTGAATATCCTGACAATCACTTCAGCGGGGTATTCGCTTAAGGGGATATTTTTCTTAGGCACAATCTCATAAGAGACTTCCCCGAGCTTCTCCCTCTCCATGTGGTCCTTCAGCACTTCCATGAACACCTTTGGGTCGTTGAGTTCCCTGTTCTTAATCATGCCCGCCCCGATTTTCTCCCCTGCAGCGAACATGATGCGATGGGTAGTGAACTCCCCCACTATCTGGTTCATCGAGGCATAAACGTCGACCAGTGATTCAGATTTCATTCAGTGCACCTAATGGGTCCCTGTTTCGCTGAAGACCTGCTCCGTTGGGAATACCATAACGCCCTGCTTGGTCATCTTCATCGGAACGACTTTGCTCGCGTGCTCGCACGCCCTCATCTTAACAATCTCGCAAGCCCTTACCCTGAGGTTCCCTTTCTCGAGATTGTAAAGGAATATTATGCCATCGCTTACGAAATGCTCCAGGTCAAATGTCGTTCCCTTCCTCTCCATGTGCGGGAACTCTGCAGTGAATATCGAGGTGCAGTCAAATCTCTTCAAGAATCCGGCCAGGTTGAATATGTTCTTCCTGAACTCGAGCGGGCTCTCGAAATAAATCTTGAGCAGCGTTGACGAGTCCACGACCACCCTCCGCAGGCCCTGGTCAGCGACAAGGTCCTGCACAACATCCATGAAGTGCTCGAAGTTGAACTTCTCAACAGAGGTGACAACGACCTGCTTCTTCCGTATGTGCTCATCAAAGCCCGGCCAGTTGTAAGTCGCCTTCAGGTTGTTGACAATCGACTCAGGCTCCTCCTCGAGCGATATGAACATCCCCTTCTCTCCGAGCTTCGCCCCGCCGTAGAGGAACTGCATGCAGAATGTAGTTTTTCCTGTGCCGGGTCCTCCACAAACAAGCACGTTGTGCTTTTTCGGTATCCCGCCGCCAAGAAGCTCGTCAAGCCCAGGTATCCCGGTGCTCACCTTGTCCATCGCGCACCACCGCCCTCTAATTGGCGGCGTTCGTTTATATTCTTTCCGTAGAGTTGTCCAGCTAGTGGAAGTATATGATGCCCTTATGCCCCCTCCCGTCTACCTTGACCTTGAAGCCAGCAGGGTTGAACATGTGCCTTATCACTTCGGAGCCCGTGGGCAGGCTCTGCTGTGTATCAAGCCACTCCTTATTGAAAAAGTTCTCCCCGTTATTCAGGGGCGCCAGGTACATGCCGCCTGACCCGAAGAACTCGTTGAGGAAGTGGGTGCAGCTTGAGAGGTCCGGGGTGACCCTCGGAGTTGGGTATTCAACAATCACGTTCGCTGTCCGTATGTCATGGTATTTGACCGGCACCCCAAGCTCGCTGTGGCTCGAGCCAAGGCGCCCTGGCGCTATAAGGATGTACGTTTCGCCCCGCTTCGCGATTTCGTTGTCTATTGCGTCAAGGGCCCGCACCACATCATACGACCTGTTCCAGTGCTCTTTGTATTCCTCGGTCACGAACACGATGTGGGGCGTTCGGGTCTCCCCGTTCCCCAGGACTTTTCCAGTGTACACTACGGTCGAGTCGCGCGGTATGTTCTTGGGCACCTTCACATGTTTGTGCTCCTCCCTCTCCATAACTCTGCACTGCCAGAGCCCTGTCTTCCCCTCCTGCAGTAAGAACCCGCCCTCCCAGTCGAGCCCCTTCTCAGTTGAAACCCCTTCGCCAAAGAACAGTGGCTCGAGATTGCGGCTTATCCTCCTCACCATATCCAAGGCGCCCCCGTCTCGCACCTCCTCTTTCGCAAACCTGTCAAAAGTTATGAACGGGTACTGGTCCTTCAAATCAATGCCAAATGGGGGGAAGGGCCTTATGAAGTCCGGGCTGTCCCGGCTTATGACTGAGCAGACTTTCGCAAGGACCTTATGGTCGCCCTCAAGCGCGTCCGTTATGTAGTATTCCCCGAGTTTTCCCGTCATAACGTCTATTGCGTCGAACTTCTCCTGCGATGCCATCATTATGTCCTTGGGCGAGACCTGCGGCCTTATATGTGGTGCAGTCAGCGACATCTCCCTTGCATAACCTCCTGCAGCAACTGCCCTTGTCGCCATCCCGTAAACCAGCCTAGCAACCGGGTCCCTTGAGTCTATCTTGTCGCACCATGGTATGAAATTCCTTGTGAAAACCACTCCTGAGACATCAGGCGCGAACCTTCCGTTATTCCGCTTGCCGAACACGTCCATTATCAGGACCGCCATGTTGGCCTCCAGCTCAAGGAGCTTGTGCCTCTCCATGAACGCCACTGCGTCCGGGTTGAATGAGCTTGCAAGAACCCGCTTTATTCTCTGCGACAGTGCCTCCACCCGTTCCCTCAGGCTCCCTTCGTTCGAGGCGAACGTGCTGAAGTATTTTCCTGCCATCATCTGGGCGGGGTTGTCCTCATTGTCATGGGTTGACCGTATTGCCTTCGGCCAGGGGGACATGGCTACCTCAACAAGCGCCTTCATCAACGATTCTGGAAGCTTTGCGTCCATAAACGCAGGGACTATTTTAGAGAAATAAGCTTTTTCGGCTTCCACCCATCTCCCAGCGTAGTTGCTAACGTATTTGGAAAGTGGCCACATACCCTCCCCCTCTAGGAATCGGTGGAGCCTGTTTTTTTCGAGGAACTCCCTATCTGTATCAGTGCCTATGACCCACGACTTCGGAACCACTATGTCGCCCGTATGCTCGTCCGCCAGCCTGTACCCCTGCTCCAGTGCCTTGAGTATGAAAAGCACGCCCAGGCTCTTGTAACCTATCCTCCCAGGTGACAGTCGCTGGAACCTGCCGGGCATGTTTATGTCGTTCGGGGCTTCCCTATGGGCCTTCACGAACTCAGAGTAGGTGGGCAGCTTGAGCCCCTGCCCGTTCACCTTCCTTTCCTGCATCTGCATTCCATGGGCCATGATTGCACCATCTGCCCCCTCTCACATCGCCTAGCCTAGTCATCTGAAGAGCGACCCGAGAGAAGAAGCTATTATTCCCAGGCCGCTTAAGCCAGGAAATAAATCAGTCCAATAAGCAATAGGGAAAACCTAAGAGCGTTCAATCCCCCGTTGT
>JBDRJJ010000023.1:0-8752 GCA_043815135.1 Microcaldota archaeon
CAGCGAGAATCTTTAGCACGTTGAAGAAACCGATTATTACGCTCTGGGCCCAGTAAATCAGAATCAGCGTGGTGAGATCCCAGTTCTCCATGACTGCAAGTGAGATTGTAAAAAGATTGGCCAGGATTAGGAACAACGTGGGGGGGTCTTTCCAATTAATTCTCATCCGATTCCGCCCTTGTAAAGCGAATTCCCCTTCGAATCAATAGCGACGATGAGGGGCCCGAAGTTCTCCACTTCAAGCTCCCAGACTCCTTCTGCCATTCCCATCTCCGGCCAGTGAAATTTGATGACGCGCTTCACCATCGAGGCCCCGACTGCAGCACAGCCTCCAGTAAAGGCAAGATAAACGCACTTCCCCCTCAAAGCCCCGATGGCTTCTTGCCCCATTCCGCCCTTTCCGACAATTGCCCGGATTCCGAAACGCTTAATCAGCCCGGGCTCATACTCGTCCATTCTCGAGCTTGTCGTAGGACCTAAAGAGACGCACTTCCATCCGCCTTCCTCCATTTTCATTATCGGGCCCGCATGGAAAATAACTAGCGAACGCTCGAGTTGGAAGGGCAGTTTCTTTTCCTTTAGCATGCGCTTGTGGGCGCTGTCGCGTGCAGTGAAAATTTTCCCGGTGAGATAGACTATGTCCCCGGCTTTCAACGAGCGAACGACTTCTAGTGAAAGCGGGATGTTTACTATTTTCATTCCCTCAATCCATCCAGGCATGCCCGTGCCTTCGAAGCGCGATGCTCGCTCTCCTGTCCGCCCAGCAGGAGAGGGCGATTCCAACCGGCATTGTCGCAGTGTGGCAGTATGCGGACTCTATGTGGACTGCAAGGGCCGTTGTCTTCCCCCCGAGGCCCATTGGGCCGATTCCAGTTGAATTTACCCTGGAGAGAAGCCTGTTTTCAAACTTCCGAATCTTCGGGTCGTGATTTTTCTTCCCTATTTGTCTGATGCTTGCAGTTTTTGCAAGCTCTAGGGCCCTCTCCGAAGTCCCGCCTATCCCTATCCCCAGAATATACGGGGGGCACGGCCTCCCGCCCATGGTTTTTACTCTCTTTAGCACGAGCTCCTCAATCTCTTTCTCCCCGGAAGAAGGCTTGAGCATGTGTAGCGACGCCATATTCTCTGTTCCCGCCCCTTTTGGCACATAAGTTATCTCGATGTGGTTGCCATCGAAAAGCGAGTAGTGGATAACGGGCATTCCCCCCCCTGAATTGTCGTTTGAATTGATGCGTGATATCGGGTCTACGATGTTTGGGCGCAGCAGGGACTTATGGGTGGCATTTCTCACTGCATGCTTAAGTTCTCCCTCTACATCGAATACGTGGTCGCATCTCCTGCCGATGCTAACGTAGAAAACAGGAACTCCCGTATCCTGGCATATCGGAGTGCTGGTCCTCCTCGCCAGTGCCACGTTTTTCAGTATGAGACCGAGATTGGCCCGGGCGATTGTATTTTTCTCTCTCCCATAAGCAAGTTTCAGGGCTCCCTCAACGTCCTTTGGGAGGTTTGAAACTCCTCTCTGGACCAGCCTGTAAAGTATTTCCTGCAGGTACATTATCAGAACCTCGAAGTTATTGCGTTGACGATGCCCCCGCTTAAGAGCAATGCCGCCCCTAGGATTGCAGAATAGAATGAAATGCTCCTGAAGAATTTACGCGCTGGGATTGTCTTCTTCCCCAGGGTAATCTCCGTGTAATGCCCGTAGCTCCCTGAAAGGGAGAACAAGAGAAGGCTCACAAGCGCTAGCAGGAAACCGATCGGGATGAAAAGCCTCTCGTAATTGTCCTGCATCGAAGAAAAGCCGGAGAATTCCCCGAGCTTGTGGAATGGCTTGTAGGAAAGATTGACGACGATTGCCGCTATGATGCAGATGAGCGTGAATGCAAGCAGCATGGACAGGGCTCTCCTCCCCTCATCAACCCATAGGCTCGTAAAAAGGGGGAGTGCGACTGATGGCTGCTTCTCCTCGCTTCCTGCGTCAATCATTTTTTCTTGCATTTAACCACGAACCACCGAACCATTATGCCCTTTGCCGGAAATCGCAGACTCGATATCGCTGATTTGCGACCCGATGAAGTGGGCCTCGATTTTGGATCTTGCGATTATTTTGCAGGCGAACGAATCGAACACAAAATTCTCCCCCGGCTTGCGGGAGTCGCCCAAAGACGCCAATCTCGCAAGATCTTGGAACGACAGGGCCTGCAACTTCTTTGCTGATTTGTCTTTCTTCGGGTCGGATGTGTAAATCCCGTCCACGTTGCTGATGTTTATCAGCTTGCCCGCGCCCAATAGCTCCGCAAGAAGCGCCGCATCGGTGTCCGTCGTTATGCCGGGAATCGTGCCCCCCATGACGACTATTTTTCCTGAAGCTGAAGCCAGGGCCGCCTCCTCGAACGTTTCTGGGACAGTGGGCCAGGCGCCCTTCCCCAGGGATGAGATGAGGAGAGATGCATTCTGCCTTGTCGCAAGAATCGCCGCCTTGTCGGCCATGAACTGCGAGCCCCCGAGCTCCCTTATGCTGTTCGCATAGATTCTTGCAGGCTTTCCCCCTCCGGCCACGACTGCAATCTGGGTTTTTTGGTGAGCGCGCAGAAGAATCCGCGCCAGCTCACGGAGGAACCCTGAGTTCGGCTCCCCGGGATTTATCATGCTGCCACCGACAGAAAGGACTATCAAGAGACCACCTCATCTTCATATTGTGTTAGCGACCGACCGATTGCACGAAGAGAAGCCCGAGTTCGCCACCTGAATCCCCGCCCAAAGGACCTGAGTGGGCCCTTGGTTGTCTTTCGAGCACTAACTTCGCATCATCGTCTGCCACGTCATCAGTAGGTATATTATATAAACCATTCATAAATATTCGCATGAAACTTGAGAAGGAGATTGAACGGATGACGCTGGAGCTTAAACGGAGGGAGGGGACGCAGGATTCCCTTCTCCAGCTAACGAGAGAACTTGTGCGCGAATGCTCGGTTGCAGTCAAGCTCGTCCACGCGTGGGATTATGCGGAAGCCGGAAAGCGGATAGAGAGGGCGAACAGTCTCCTCTCTAAGATAAAAAAGCTTGAGAAGGGGTTTGAACATATCGTAGCACAGTCTTATCAGGAGTATACGGAAATATCGATTTTCATGGCAATCGTTAAGAAGACAGAGCCGCCAACCCACAAGGAGCTCGGAGTTCCGTTCGAATCGTACATGACCGGGCTCCTGGACTGCGTCGGGGAGCTGAGGCGGCAGATGCTCGAGGAGCTGAGGGAGGGAAAGGCCGAGGACGCCGAATACTTCTTCGAAACCATGAGCAATATTTATGAAGCTACGCTTCCATTGAGATTCTCGAACTCGATACTCCCGAACTTCAGGAAGAAACAGGACGTTGCAAGAATCCAGGTCGAGAGCGCTCGGAGCGAGTTGCTGAGGTTTATTAGGAATGGAGATTCCGCTGGGAGAAAAAATATGCCGGGCAGAAAAGGGGTGTAAACTTGATTTCAATCGTGATACCGACGCTCAACGAAGAAAAGTGCGTCAGGATGTGCCTCGAGTCTCTGAAGAAGCAGGACTTTACAGGGGAATACGAGATAATACTTGTCGATGGAAACAGCACCGACAAGACCGCCGCGATAGCCAAGGAATACACCGACAGGGTCCTTCTGCTTCCACCGAAAGGCCCTGGGATGGCGAGGAACTACGGTGCCACCCAGGCAAAGTATCCCATCGTCGCGTTCATTGACGCGGATTGCATTGCGCCCCAGAACTGGGTTTCAAAAATTGCAAAGAATTTCGAGGACCCGGCTCTCGCCGGCCTTGGCGGAGTGCTCAGACCGCAGGATGGGCTCACGCTCGACAAGATGATGTTCAAGGTGAACTCGGATTGGTGGGTGCGGGTTTCCGCGATGATGGGCATTTACCAGCTCTACGGGAACTGCTGCGCATACCGAAAGGAGAAATTCTTCGAGCTAAAGGGGTTCAACACCAATATTAGCTTCTGGGAAGACACAGAACTCTCAATGAGGATGAAAAAGATTGGGAGATGCCACATTGACGGAGACTGGTATGTTGAGACTTCCACCAGGAGGTTCCGGCAGATGGGCTACCCGAAAGTGTTCTGGATAAACATGAAGGCGTTCTTTTCCTTCGGAACGCACAGACCCATAAAGACGAAGTATTTCCAGGAGATAGATCACTGAACGTTTATTGCATGTGGTGCGTCAATTCATGTTTTCGCACGATTCTCCTGTTTTCACTCCGGTTCTGCTCCAGCTGACAAGGCATGTCTTGTTGTAGAACTGGTTGAAGTAGATTTCTCCGTATATGCCAGAATCATACGTGTGGTTGGCGTTGCACCACCAGTTGCCTACGAGTATGTCGCCGCGGTACTCCCTTATGCCCGTGATATTGTAGTCGATTCCGTAGTATCTCTTGATTGTGCCGGGCGTGCAGTAGAAATGCATGCAGAAGGGCCCAATCCACGATATTTTGTATGTGACATTAAACCTGAACGTCTTGGCGTAGATTAGCTCCCCTTCTCCGATGTTGGTTCCACCATACCCAAAAAGAGTAAGCGTCCTCTCCACCGTATCGTTATAGTATGCGTCTCCAAAGGCACCGCTCATTGTCGCAATGCAGTATATCTTGGATTTCGCTTCCGCCCTGCACGTTGAGTCTGCCCCAGACTTGAGCTGCAACGCGTCTCGAGAGAACACTGTGAGGGGCTCGTCAAGCTCGTTTTCTATGTTTACCCTTACGAGATAGTTCTCGCAGTTAAAAGTGGAGTAATAGTGCGGTTCTCCCTCGAGGTAAGTAAGGTCAGCATGAAGGGGTGGATACGACGAGGAGCAGACGCCGCAGTCATCTTTACAGGAGGAACACGATTCGCCCTCCTCGCAGAAACCGTTCCCGCAACAGCGCTTCACCGGAGCCACGATGCAAACGCCGTCTGCGCAGGACTGGTGCTTGCAATTTCCTGCAACCGGGAGGATTCTGAAGGTGCTGGTGGATGAGTCGAAAGATTGAAGACCTCTTTCAAAACCTGCGCGGGTTGCGGTGTAGTCTATTTCATAGGCAAGCCCTTTTCTGTAAGAAACTACTGACTTCCTTTTCACCGGGAATCCATCTTCGAGAAAAGACATTACTGCAAACTTTGCTGGGTTGCCATCCAGTGTCTGGTCCCCGGTTTCAATAAGGGAATATCCAGGCATTTCCGAGACCCTTGCAGTTGCCTCGCGGAGATAGTCATTGAGCAGATATGCGGGGTTTGCGGGACCGGAGTATACCCGTATTTTTGATGCGTAAAGGTCGTTGCCACACGTGGAGCGGGCGAATAGGTTGAATGTGGAGAACATTGATAAAAATCCCCGCTCGGCCTCGGGATAAGATTCTTCTCTTGAAACTAGGGCGATCTCGTACAGGGTTCCCCCATATGGGAGATAGATGCGCTTATGCCACTCCAGTTGCCCGTCGCTGCTTCGGTTTGATGTTCCGAAGATGGAAAACTCGCGCCAATAAAATTCTCCGGACTTATCTTTTCTTTCTACAAATGAGGTTATGTTCGAGAATGCTATGCCCATCTCGCTAATCTCCGAACCGGAGTTTTTCGCCAAAAGCATCTCCTGCCGTATTCTGAGCATCATGCTGTCAAACCCATCCGCTGGCAGCTTCTCGGCCCTGATGTAGATGACTGCATCCTTGCCCCCGTATATTCCCAAGCGCTGGGCAGTGAGTTCCGGGGAAACCCACCACGTCACCAGCACCTCGGATTGTGTGCCATTCCCGAACACGAACACAGCATCTCGGTCCTTGGAAACGGACCAGCCTCTCAGCGGCAGCATAGAAAAACCGTATTCTAAATCCACATAAGTTCCGTTGTCATATGTCGCTTTCTCCGAACAGTTGCTTAGGTATGAAGGACCCTCAAACAGCACTTCCCCTCCTTCGCTGATTTCAGTTGATATCTCCCACCCGAGAGGAGGCTCAAAACCGAACTGACGGTCCACGTTCGAATATCCTTCGAACCCGGGGTATCCTGAGCATCCCACTGTCTCGCCGCTGAGTTTCTCGTGAGTGCAGAGGAAGCCAGTAGATGAGCTGCACCTGTCCCGGGTGCATGGATTGAAGTCGTCGCACTCGGGGGGACATGAACCACAATCAATGATGCAACTCTCCATTGTTTCTCCATCACTGCAAGCCCCGTCTCCGCAGCATGGGACTTTGGCTTTGTGAACGCACTCGTAGCCGGTCTCCCTGTTGCAGCTATCGATAGTGCATATGTTCCCGTCATCGCAGGTGGACGGGCACATGTCGATTTCGCATTGGGAAGGGTCTTTTACTATCGTTCCGTCAGGGCATGTATAGTTCTGAGTAGGGGGAGTTACATTAGTCTGGTTTGTGACATTTACAGGCTCTGGGCCTGGCATGAACGGACAACCTGCAAGAAAGACTAAGGACGCAAGCATTAATGCCAAAAATACTGAAAATCTTCGCATTGCTAAACGTTAACGCAAACATATTTATAATTTCTACGAAAACCATAGACAGGAGGTTTTCTTATGAGGAGCATTTTTGTTGAGCCGTCTTGCGATTTGCCTATTGAAAAAAGGATGTTTGAGATGGTGGAAAGAAAGGGCATAGGCCATCCTGACACCCTAATCGACGGAATCGTCGAAACTTTCAGCGCTAACCTGTGCAGGGAATACATGAAAAAAACCGGGGCCATAATGCACCACAATGTTGACAAGGGGCTCATCTGCGGGGGAAGGACCGCGCCTGACTATGGCGGGGGGAAATTCCTGAAGCCCATTCGCGTAATCCTCTGCGGGAGGGCGGCTGCTTCTGTTGGCTCGCACAAGGTTTCAGTCGATGAAATCGGCATAAGCACGGCGAAGAGCTTCCTCAAGACCCACTGCAGGAACCTTGACGTTGAGGAACACGTAAAGTTCGAGTCCTATGTTTCCCCAGGCTCCGCAGACCTCGTCGATGTCTTCAAGCGGGAGCAGCAGACAATGCCTCTCGCAAACGACACAAGCTTCGGGGTCGGCTTCGCGCCTTTTAGCGAGACGGAAAAGCTTGTTCTTGCAACTGAAACTCTCCTGAACTCAGCGGAATACAAGAAAAAGAACCAGTTCATCGGGGAGGACATAAAAGTCATGGGGGTCAGGGAAAAGGACTCGATAAGCCTGACTGTTGCCTGCGCATTTGTCTCCAAGCACGTTAGCGGACTACCAGAGTACAAGGAGTTCAAGGAGAGGATGACGGAGGACATGCTGAAGGAGGCAAAAAAGCACACGAAGAGAAAAGTGGAGGTCTCCGTTAACACGGGGGACAATTACGAGGAGGACTGGGTTTACATCACAGTGACCGGCCTCTCCTGCGAGATGGGGGATGACGGAAGTGTGGGGCGGGGGAACCGCGTGAACGGGCTCATAACCCCCTGCAGGCCGATGACCATGGAAGCAGCTGCGGGAAAGAACCCGGTGAACCACGTCGGGAAGATTTACAGTGTCCTTGCATTCGACATAGCAAAGGACATTGTTGCGAAGCACTCCTGTGTAAAGGACTGCGAGGTCAAGCTTCTTTCGCAAATCGGTGTCCCAATCGACCACCCGAAAAGCGCGGATGTCAAGGTCGTTATGAACGATGGCGAGAGCCTGGAAACACACAGAAGAATGCTTACTGAGACTGTAGACTCGTGGCTTGCGGATATTAAGGGAACAACCAAGAGAATAATCGACGGGAAGGCGGGGATTTACTACTAAGTATAGCTTCTTCTCAATTCCCCGACTGCCCTTAGGGTCCAGGCAAATGAAGCGAGCGCGAGCATAAGAAGGAGCCCTGCTCCTATGAGCATATCCGTATCCAGTGCATTTGAAGCAGCCCTGGCCATAACGGATGTAGGAGTAAATGTGCTGAATGGGTTATGCGGAAGGACAAGGAGCACCATCACGAACATCCCGACCATTGAGGAAAACGCATTCGCCTCCCTCACTGTTTTTGACTTGCATGATATGACAACACTGAGGGAGACGAGGAGCAGGGATGTCGCAAACGAGACTACGAGGAGGAGCGGGATGTTCGAAGTCGGGATGGAAGTCGACACCAGGATGAGCCACGCTGCTGAGCAGAGCACGGAGACGAGCACGAGCGGGGCAGTCTTATAGAACGCAATTGAGGAGTTGGGGATTGGAGACACTAGCAAGAGCTCTATCGTGTTCCTCTTCCTCTCCGTGAATATGCTCTGGGTGGATATCGACATCGCGACAACTGCCGGCAGGATGATGCATATCGGGATGAGCATCCCGTAGCCCATCTGGACGAACTCGGCGGCCCCGTCAAAGCTCCGCTCAACCGTGAAGTCGAAGTTTTTGCTCGCAAGCGCCTCATCGAAGGAGACCTTCTCCGAGACGGATTTGATTTTTGCTATGGCAAAGCCCGAGAGTATGCTTGATGTGTCTGTTTTCACGGTCTTTGAGCTTGTATCGATTGCAGCTACTGCGTTATTCGGGGTGGCGGCCCTGGGAACTGGAGGGGAAGTGTCATTGGAACCATTTATGACCAAAACTCTGACCCCCGCATCCTGGAGATTTTGGATGAGTGCTGTTTCGTTGGAGTTTATTGACACCGTGATTGGCACGTTTGCTTTCGAAATCTGCGAGTAGCTAACGTAGATGAAGAGAAGCATGGAGATGAGGATGAACTGTATCAGTATCGAGAACAGAAACGCACGGTCCATCAGGATTTCACCAAACTCCTTCTTGGCC
>JBDRJJ010000024.1:0-6505 GCA_043815135.1 Microcaldota archaeon
CTGGGTTGATGGCATCACCGAGCAGAAAATTGTGTAGTCTTTCATTTCCATTATCGAGCCGAATATCCCTTCCATCCTATCCTTGTGGAGGAGATTCTCCTTTTTGGTGCATGACCAGAAGATTAGGGGTTTTCCCGCGTCGATTTTCAGGTGCTTGAGTATCGTGCTTTTCTTCCTCGCGAGCTCAGCGTGCTGGGTCGCAGCGTCAACAACGGTGTTGCCTACGACGAACACCCTGTCTTCTGGGTATCCCTCCAGGAGAAGGTTCTTCTTGTTCTTCTCAGTGGGCGCGAAATAAAGGGCCGAACAGGCATCAGTGCTTCTTGTGCATATCTGTTCTGGGAATGGCTCCCAGGAGCCCGTCCTTAGTCCGGCCTCGATGTGGCCGACCGGGGTGAGGCTTAATGACGACGCAAGCGAAATGAAGAGTGTGGAAATCGTGTCCCCATGGGTAAGAACTATGTCGGGCTTCTCCTCGTAGCATATCCGTTCCATCTTTTTCATGATGGTCGAGCCAATCTCGCACGTTGAGCCCCTCGCCTCGAGGTCATAGTTGGGCCTGGGGATTTCCAGGTCATCAAAGACCTCTTCATACAGGTTATGGGCGTAGTGCTGCCCGCTCCAGACCAAGAGATTCTTGTGTTCGCGCCTGATTCCTTCCCGCACTAGCGGGGCCATCTTGATTGAGCCTGCTCTCGTGCCAAAAGCGTGAAGAATTTTCATCGAAGAACACCAAGGTTTGCGGGATTTTTTGCTCTAAGGCAAAATCATACTTTTTCCCACCAGGTATACTTTCACTCGGCAACACATATAAATCTTCAGTTTGGTGAGGTATTGCACAATAATCCACTCCTGCACATTAACTCGGATGGTTGCACAACAATCCTTCGAGTTCTAACGATTATGTTTGATTGATGTGCAAAGCTGTTTGGTGAGCGACCAAACAAAAGCGGAAAACATTGACATGGCGGGTTATCGGACAACTTTTCAAGTGATTTCGCTCGAACAGCTAAGCAGGCCTTATTGGGTCTATCGGGACCCCGTCTTTTGATATTCCGAAGTACACGACCCCCCTTCCAACGAACCCCTGCCCTATAACCTCGCCCATCTTGAGCTCCTGCCCTGGCCTCACGCGGATATCCCCGACATACTCATATGAAGTGATGTAGCGATGCCCATCCAACTCCCCGTTGTCAATGTCGATGTGGGTGCGTCCCCATGCACGGTCGCTTCGGATGAACTTGACCATCCCGTCATAATTTGCCCGGATGAGCTCGTTCTCGAGAACAAGGAACTCGACACCTGGACTAGGAGTATTGTTGAACCATGGAACCGGGTCCTCGAACATGATGTCGAATGAGACTGGATTTTGGATAGGAAGAATGCCAAGAGCTGAGTTGTAGGTGCCTGTCCGGGTATTTTCAGGGAGGTATAAGCCTCGCGGAGGCTTGTAAAAACCGACTTCCAGTGGCCTATTTGAACTCATCATAAAATAAGCAACAAACGAGCCTGTGATGACTGCGAGAACCGCCATCAATAGGATTTTTTTGCTATTCATTCCGTTTGTCCCTCTTTTCGCTCTTCGCCCCGCTTTCCCCCTTTGCTTTCACTTTTATCCGAGTTTGGGTCTTGGGCTTCACGATTGCGTTTAACCCCTTCGCTATCCTCCTGAGTACCTTGGTGCTGAAAGAAGGCCCAACCGTATTTGCGCAAAGAACGCAGTATGGCTTGCCGTCTTTCCAAACGTTCGAGTCAGAAGCATTCCTGCAAGCAGAACACGCAATAGCCCCTGCGGATGGCTTGTGGTCAGACTCCCATATGCAGTTCGTGCATTTCCATCCGCTTATTGTGCTCCCGCAGCGAGGGCACTGCTTAGGCGGTTCCGGGTGTTCGCCCCTGGAGCACTTTGGACATATGCCGTTATCCAGAGAGTCGCCGCATTTTGGGCATTTTGTTTTCGCTCTCTTCTTGTCTTTGCAAATGCGGCATATCTGGTGCTCGCCTGCCTCGAGCTGACTCCCACACAGCTGGCACCTGCCGCCGATTTCAGCCACTTCCTGGTAGCAGATTGGACAGTAAAGGAGCCCTGCGTGATACTTCATCTCTACGCGCGGAACGTACATCCTGCAGCGCCAGCACTGGGCGTTAAGCTCGTAAAAGGAATTGTCCACTTCGCCTTCGGTCATCCAATCAAGGAGGTTGTGCCGAGAATATAGATAAACCTATCCTGCTCGAAAACTCTGTGCTTCACTGCATATATGCAATCATCGCAAAGCGTGAAGAAAGCGTGAGCAGCTGATTGAGATTCAAAGGAACTTCGTACATCATCGCAAACTCGGCCATTCCTACGACTTTCGACCCAAACCCGTGTTCCGCTGCTATTTTTCGCTGAAGATTGAAATCGATGACGTGGGTATAGTCAACGCGGTATGGATTATCAAGCGCCGGTTTCAGGGAATCTGCATTCCTATCGACGCTCCTCAACAATCCTCCGGCCATGTTGGACATTTCTTGGAGTGGCGAGTTCGAATTTCCGGTAAAAGTCCCGTAATCTACGGAAAAACTAGCTCCTGATTCTTTCAATACTCTGCTCCTTTCCTTCCAATAAGCCCAATAGTCCTCGGAAAGGTATGTGCATTCTCCTTCCTTCGCGCCTTTTGTTTCTGTAAGGTGCCGTTCAAAAAATTCAACTGCACGGGTTCTCTCAGCAACGCCAATCTCGGCAGATAACTCATCTCCGCGAGCCCGCACAAACAACTCATTTTTCAATTGCACCGCCCTTCCGCTGAAAGAAACCTTGAGAATCCTGGGGGCGAGGCAGTCGAGAACTTCCTCGTCAAACAAAAAATCGACGCTTCTTGGTTCCAGGTCGGTCTTTTGAGCGGTTCCGTTGCGCACGGTTGTTCCGTTGACCGCCTGGATGCCACGTTGGTTTTCGTTTGGTTCGATTGATGTATAGTGTAACCTGAAATTCCCGCCTTTTGCCAGTTTTACGAACTCTTTCTTGAACTCCCCGCCGCCTCCGCCTATCTCGGAGAATGAAACATTCGGGGAATAGCGCCTAAGCTCATCCACGCATCGGTAAACTGTCAAGGCAGTCCTTTCGGCGTGCCCCTGGGAATCGTTCGAAAACGTTTGCGCCCGCAAAGAAGTCCTGAAATCAGCTTGTTTGCTGTAGAACCCGTTCTCGCCCATGAGGTGTTCACGCACGAACACATCCGCCCGAACCCGGCCCCCCTGTTGGTTGATGAAGTTTGCCATCTGGGTCTTTAGCATGCCACCACACAATAAGAGCCATTATATCTCGTTTTAAGCTTATAAATCCGATTCCGGGTCGGCATCAAAGGCAATGGGTTCTACTCCTCCTTTCCCGACCCGTTTTTTGAGCTTCCCGGCTTGTCTATGTCGGGCTTCTTGAGCTGATGAGGCATGTAGGCGTGCCTCGGGCTCGTCTTCTTTGGGACAACCAGGGACAGTTTCCCCCTCATTGAGCTCACGCTTTTTTTGTGCTGCCCTGAAACTTTCGCCCTGAATTCCCTCGCCTGACCCTTCAGCTTTTCTGAATGGTGCCTTTCCGAGTGCGCTTGCGTCTGCCCTATTGCACGGTGCCCTATTGAGTGGTTGTCGCCGCCCGCAACCAGCCCTTTTTCAAGAAAACTGGCTTTCAGTGGGTCGAAACCCGCCTCCTCTTTCTTCTTTTTTTCTTTTTGCGCGAGGTCCACGCTATTGCTTTTTTCCCGGAAGATATAAAGCTGTGTGTTAGCTGGGAAGAATGTTGGGAAAGAAAGTCCATAATGTGGGAATGTTTAAAAAGAATCGGCAAAGATAAGATTGCGGAGATTAGTTTGGACCGAAACCTGTTCATATTCTTTGCAGTGTGGTTTGTTGCAGTCACGTTGCTATGCACTCTTATGATTTCCGACATCAGAACAATTGAGATTGCAGAGACCGCAAAACCTGTATTTTCGTTCTTGGTTAAAGGGTGTGCTGAGAGTGAAAAAGGAATGGCCACGAGGGCATTTCAAAACGACGAACGCGGACCTGGCTTGGTGATATCGGGGGGCGAATTGCTTTACTACAGAGCGATAAACCATCTTTGCTGCAGGCATGCCGAAGTCAGGGGGGAATTGGCTGGTTCCGACTTGGACATATACGAGACGTGGAGCGGGGAGGGGTGCAGGTGCATGTGCTTCTCCGAGATTTCGGCAAAGTTCGGAGGCCTCGCCCCAGGCCGTTATAGCTTGAACGTCTATGAAACGGGAACGAAACCCGGCTCAGGAGAACCCATGGAGATGACGGTGATACTAAGGAAGGAGTTTTTTATAATCCCGCAATAGAGAGACAACGCAATCATTTCTTTTCAGATTCTAGAATTTTCCCTGCAATGACGCCATACGCTGGTCTGGTTATGAAGACTCCTAGTGCATATCCCATTGTAAGTGTTGTAGCAAAACCAATCGTTTCAATCAAGCCTGAGAACAGCAGGGGAACCATTGCGATTATTGCGATGAAAGCATTTGTCGTGATGACTCCGAAAGCTTTCTCGAGTTTTCTTTTGGTGGTGTCCTGGCTTCCTTTCTTTGTGAGCTCATCTGTGACGATAATTTGGGCATCGATGCTTGTGCCGATTGCCGCAATTATTCCCGCCATGGCCGAAAGGTCGATAGTGCCGACTGAGCCCATTACGCAGACGAGTATTGTGAGCTCAGCAAGGGATACTAGGAATATCGGGACAATAAGCCTCGGGTGCCTGTACCTGAAGGCAACAAGAAGCATGACTGCGAAAAGCGCACAGGCAAGGCCTATAATGCTATAGCGCAAGAATTCCGCGCCCAGCGGAGCAGGAATCGTCGTACTCGACCCAAGGATGACCCGGACAGGCAGTGCGCCCCCGGAGAGAATGCTCTTGAGGTCCCTCATCTCCTTGTCGGCATTGGCCAGTTGCTCCTGGGTTGTCGATCCTGCAGCTGGGCCGTTAATCGTATAAAGCTGCCCAGCAGCGCCTTTTGTCACCCCCTCAGTGAGAACTGGGGCGGACATGAGGCCGACAGCGGACCATTTCTCAACGAATCGCCTTTCCCCGTTAAGGCTGAATTCTGGAACCATCTCTTCGGCCGTCTTTTTCACAACTACGAAGTCCATGGAATTGAGCTCTTGCACTATTGCGTCGGGAGTGTCCTCGGACACTATCGCACGGGTGGTGTTGGTGAAGTTGTAATCAGGAAGTGACGCTTTCTCGCTGTCCCAATCCTCGAGCAGGAATATGTGGACTACGTCCTCGTCCCTTTTTGAGGTCTCTTTGAGCATCTCAAGGGCGTCTCCCTCTGATAGGGAGGTGTTTCCCACAATGCTCGCCTTGCTTATCAGAACAAACGCGTTTTCAGGCCTGTCGAGAAACATGTAAACAGGATATCCTGTCTTGTCCAGGGCAGCCTGTGCGAATTTATCAGCAGCTTCCCGGCTGATTGCAAAACCTACTGACCAGGTTACGCGGCTTCCGGACACCTGCACTCCTTCCTGCCTGATGCTCCCCGGAAGTATTTCCCTTCCATCGACTGCGAGCCTGCCGTCAACGACCCCTTCGTAGCGCCCCTCTTTTTTCACTACCCGCTCGATGTCGGATACGAGGCTCGAGTCACTTCTTGGGACTTCAACATAAATCTGGGTCTCCCCGACCCCCCGGACTACTACCTGAGTTAAGCCGAACTTGCTGACCCTCGTCTTTATTATGTTCACGATTTCAGTCATCGTCTGCTGGCTTACTGGTTTCTCGAGCGTTATTGGAATGCGGGTGCCCCCTTCAAACTCTATCCCGAATTTGATGTGCATGAAGTAGGCCAACGAAAGGGAGAGTATAACTAGGACTATCAGCACCTGGATTCTCCTGTCTTTCAGCACTGATGTGCTTTCTGTCCCTTGGCTCATCGTTTCCTCTCCTTTTTCTCCATGTACCATAAGACTATGACTGCGTTGAACATCCACGTGGCGATTACGTCCCCAAAGAGCCCGCAGATGGCAACTGCCGCTATTTGGTAATACGTCGATATGTGTGTTATCAGTGCAAGCGCAAACAGAACCGAGAACGATAGGATAGTCGCAGAACTCATCGTAATCCCGGTCTTCATGGCGTCATACGCCCGCTCCCTTGCCGTGCCTTCGGTTCGTTTTATCACGCGAAGTGTAAGGAGCATGTCCGTATCGAGCGAGAAGCCGACGAGCATGAGGAGAGCTGCGAATGATGAGAGTGTGAGCGGGATGCCGAAAAGTCCCATTGCGCCCATTGCGATTATGATGTCTGCAAACGCTCCTGACAAGACTGCGATTGAAGGCACGAAAGACCTGAACACTATGAAAACGACAACCACGACGAGTACTGTTGAAACTGCGAAAATCTGAAAGACCTTTGATACGAAATATTCGGAAAGGGAAGGCATCACGTTTGCAAAAGAGTAAGAGCTGAACTCGACTGAGCCCCGAAGAGCGTCGAGAATTCTCGAATTGTAGG
>JBDRJJ010000025.1:0-2335 GCA_043815135.1 Microcaldota archaeon
GAGCTCTGGGACTGGGGCATCCCGACAGCCCAATCAATAGTCGAATGCTCCCAGAAGACAAAGCTCAAAGTGATTGCATCGGGTGGCCTTAGGTCGGGCTATGACGCGGCGAAAGCGATTTCCCTGGGTGCGTCTTTCGGGGGGGCAGCCCTTCCTTTCCTGAAAAAAGTCAATTCCGGCGGCTCAAAAGCCCTTTCCTCGGAGTTGAGGGTTTGGAAGCAGGAGCTCAAGTCAGCGATGTTCCTCTCGGGCTCAAAAAACATCGGGGCCCTTGCAAGAGCACCGGTAATAATTTCTGGAAGAACTGCGCTCGCCCTCAGAGCTAGGGGGATAGAGCCAAAGAAGTTCGCCGCAAGATAAAGTTAGCCCTCTTTCTTGGTTGCTAGCTTTTTCTCAATGTCATCAAGCTGGGAGCTAATTCTATCCATCGAGCGCCTGATGCCAGCAATCTCGTACCCTACGGTCTGTATGAATACTCTTTCGCTCAGTTCAGGCATCAGCTCTTCGGACTCCTTCTTTGCAGGCGCCGCCCTCTCCTTTTTCGGGGGAGGCGTTTCATCCTTCCTTTCCTTTTTCATTCCCTTTTTAACCATAGACACCCACTTTCGTATGTTTTTAAAAGAAGCGAACTGGTTGTGTCCCGTTCCCCTGGAAATTTCTTCTCGAAGTTCCTTCAGGTGTTCCTTCCCGAGCCTAACGTTCCCGAGCTTCTGGAGCTTTTTTCTTATTATGTCCCCAGTCTGTTCATCCATAACGCAACAGAATAGCTTTACGGGATGACATTTAAAAGTCTGTCGCCGAGTCTAGGCGAGCTTATAAACCGATATCCTGCTAGGTAGGCCAGGGGCATCCGGGGTTTCAGAGTAAACTTTCTCGAAGCCGTCGATAACCCCAAGGTACCAGCCGGAATAAAAGACAGAATCATAGACTCCCCCGAATCCCTTTTTCTCGTAGAGGAGCAGGTATGCCCGGGTAAATGCGTCGTCCCTGAGGATGCTCATAGAAAAGAAGCTCATATTCATCGGATTGCGCATATCCTTGTCAAACACCTCGGAAGAAATCTCGATTTTTTTCGGCATGCAGTACGCGTTCCCCCTGCTCGTAACCACTCTCACATACTCAGCGGAGTCGCTTTGGCAGTAGTTCGAGATGTCGGAATTGGCATTCTCGAACAGTTCGAACGTGAGCTTGCTTTCGCACTCGGAGCCCTGCCCCATGAAGTTTGTGAACGCTTTTGTGGTTTTCCCCTGCTCGAGGCAGGATAAATAGCTTATCGCAAGCCACTTGTTCACGAGCCCCTCGTCAATAGCAAGGTAATCCGCTTTCACCACTTCCATATACCCGCCCATGCTTGCCGCATCATCGCTAGCGAGAAGATTCGCGAAGTTCCTTATCATCTCAGGGCGGGCGAGGTCGTTCCTTAACACCGCCTTCCTCTCCCCGATGTAATTTATCCAGTGGCCGTAGTCCCACCAGGCGAGAACAGTTGCATCCTTCGGTGTGTTCTCCTTCACCCACTCGAGGGTTTCTATCCACTCGTTCGGAATCTTGTTGCAGTAAAGCTTCTGGGAGACCGGATGTCCGTTAGGAAGCGTTTCGCACCTCCCAGAAATATTCTCAGCCGTAACCCCGAAGAACGGCCCGATGTCAGCCAAGAGCACAAACGCCATGTATGCTGCGAGAAGGACTGCAAAGCCGGCAATAGCATAGTTGACGAGCTTAAGCTCCTCCTTTTTCCCCTCGTAAATCATCCTGGCTATCCTCACTGCGCCCCCGAGGCATACGCTCAACGCAATTACGGTTATCAATCCAAGATAACCAACCAATTTCAGGTCCCTTGCGAAGAGCAGGTAAAACGGCAGCACGGCTATTGCGAGGAAAACGGGCTCCTTTGCCCCAGTGTACGTGTACTCGAACGCCACCATGAGAAGGAAAAGCACCATCACAAGGTCTAGAAGCTTGAAGCCCCCGACATTTGTCCCAATCACTCCGAACGCAGCCGTATATTCGTCCGGGGTCATTGCCTGCTGCTCGGCTATTGTTGAAAAAAGGCTTGACTTGGAGAAGATTCCATCTGCATATCCGGCGACCATCGCGCCAGCCGGGGACAGATACACAATTGCAGCGAGAACAACGAGCCCCATCACTACAGTTGGCGCGTTCTTCCTGTCGAGCTTCGGCGCATAACTCCCAAAAAATGATACGACAGCAGCATAAAGAACTGCGGCGCACATCACGAGAACTGGGGTCAAACCCTCCGGCCTATAAAGGTGATAATAGGCAAGGAACGGGACTGCTCCGGCAGCCCCAATAAAGAGGGTATGCAAAGCGAATT
>JBDRJJ010000026.1:0-3731 GCA_043815135.1 Microcaldota archaeon
CTTCGGCGATGAATTGAGTTGAGCCGAGAATGTGGCCCGAGCGAACAAGCTTGATTGCTGGGTGAGACGTTAGTTCAGCATTCTTTCCACAAAGGGCTATTGTTTCCTCAGACGCAATGATTTTTTTCCCCTTGCGTTTAAGTGCTGACGTATGGTCCGTATGTGCGTGTGAGACATAGCACGTATGCTGGGAGTTTCCGTCAAGGGAAATTGCATGGTCGCCTAGGATATAGTTCATGCTCCTGTCGAGCATGGTTGGTGTTTGATTCTGGTTGTTTAAATAGGTTTATTTGCTTTGTTAATTTCTAATCCAGAAGTACGATTCTGCACATGTAGGCTCTACGTTCTGCATGGGGGCGCACTGCGGGAAATCCCAGTCGAAGTTGAACGCTCTCCCGTAGCATAGCTCGACTTTGTACCTGCCGGGGCCAGCGGGCTTCTGAACATACGTGTTGTAGGGTTTGCCGGCGCATTCGCGGGATTCGAGAACATACGCCGTCTGGTTCCAGACATATGCCTTATCGGTTACTTGCGCACAGGGCCCGGAGATGAGGTTTCCTTTCCCGACTATTTCCCCATCGACGCAGTCCCTGAACCAACAGTCTCGGCATTCCGTATCAAGCCAAACCCAATTCGAGCCCTCAAGCCTGTAAAACGAATATCCTGATTTCTTTTCCATTGAATAAGGTCCGCTTTGGTATAAGAACAAACCACCGGTGTATGGCGCCCCAAAAATCGAAACAAAAACGCGGACTTGGCGTCCGGCCTGGTAGGTTTCAAGCTCCGTAAGGATGTGGACGCTTGAAAGCGCATACCAAACCAAGATTGTGGTTATGAGAAAGCATTCCAAAAGAAGGACATAGATGATTTTTGACTTAAAGCTTCTGCCCCGCAGCAGGACAATCCCGAGAAAGCCCAGTATCACGGATATCGTCGCAAGAAAATTCACTGCATCCGGTGGGAGGGGCATCATCTAAAAACGCCTCAGCTAGAGTGCTATCTTGAGGTTCAATTCTTTCTTCAACTCCCGGTAACGGTTTCGGATAGTGACTTCCGTGACGCCTGCGACATCAGCCACTTCCTTCTGGGTTCGTCTCTCCCCCTCAACTGCGCTCGCGATGTAGACAGCTGCCGCAGCGACTCCGGTTGGACCCCTTCCGGATATCAAGCCCTTGACTATTGCCTTCTTCAATAGCTCGATTGCTTTTTCCTGGACCTTCCCGGAAAGCTTGAGGGCAGAAGAGAACCTGGGAACGTAGTGAGTGGGATCGGTGAGCGGGACCTTGAGCTCCAACTCGCGGGATACGAACCTGTAGGTCCTTCCTATCTCCTTTTTTTCTACTCCCGAAATCTCGGAAATCTCATCGAGCGTTCTTGGTATCCCATACTCCCTGCAAATAGCATATATCACTGCTGCAACCACGCTTTCGATTAGCCTGCCCCGGATGAGCCCTTTCTCGATGCATTTTCGGTACATGAGGGCAGCTGCCTCGCGAATGCTGTCGGGAAGCCCGAGGTATGAAGCAATCCTATCAAGCTCGGAAAGGGCAATCGCGAGATTCCGCTCCATGGAGCTTGCAATGCTCGCCCTTTTGTGCCACTTCCGCATCCTGTAGAGCTGCGCCTGTTTCTTGGAGGAGATTTTGCTCCCCCGAATGTCGCGGTTGTACTGGTCAATCTCGGTAACGAGGCCCTTGTTGGGGCGCATGTATTTCACAGGGGCGCCGCCTCTCGCCCTCTTGTCTCGCTGCTCGGAATCGAAAGCCCTCCATTCGGGCCCAGCATCAGCTATATTTTCATCAACAATCAAACCGCATTTGGAGCATATGAGCTCCCCCTTCTCATGATCGTGGATAAGCTTTTTGTTCCCGCACTCGGGGCATTTGTCTATGGTCATAGAAACGCCACCTTCTTAGTTCTCAAACTGGCACCGCCTCCTGTAAACAGAACCTTTTTAAAAGTTGGCGTGCTCGGTATTTAAACTTTTCGGTCAAAAAATTTCGCCTTTTCACGTCGAAGAATTCGCTTTTTCCCCTCGATTCCGCCTTTCCCCGAATACCCTCCTACCCCATCCCCCGCAACCACCCGGTGACAGGGGACAGTTGGGGCGAACGGGTTCTTGCCGAGGGCATTGCCAACAGCCCGGGCCGAGCGGGGCTTTCCGATTCTTCGGGCGAGTTCCCCGTAAGAGATGGTTTTCCCTTTTGGGATATTTAGAGTCTCCAGTAGAACAGACTTTTGGAATTTCGTGAGCCTCGAAGCGAGAATTTTCCCCTTTGCCCCTTTCATCCCATTACCCTTTCAGCTTTTCCCTTGCGATTGCGATGCATTCTGAGAGGGCTTCGCCCACTTTTCCCACGTCTGGGCCGTTCGCCCCTGCTGCGCATTCGTGCCCCCCGCCGCTTCCCCCGAGAATTTTCCCAGCCCTCGCCATGACTTCCGCCAGATTGAGCTTCCCCTCAAGGCCCATCCGCATCCTTGAGGAGATGCGGGCATCCTCCCCCGAGTAAGCCACGAACGCAACATCAGCGCCAATCTCGACCAAAGCCTCTGCAGCAAGGGACTCGCACGCGCTCACTGAAGAGCTGACAACCAAGAAGTCCCCGACCCGCTCGAATTCGCACCGCTGAATCGCCTTGAGGACAGCAATCCTTTGGGAAACATCCGGCCTCGATTCTATGAGCTCGAGAATCTGGCTGTAGTCGATTTTCGAAAGCTTGGAAAGCTCCGCGATTGCCTCAAAAGTGCGCCAGCTTGCATTCTTGAACCCCGCAGAATCGGATATGATGCCCGCGAGAAGGCATGATGCTGATGTCGAGTCGATTGGCCCAAGCTGCTTGAGTATGCCAAAGACTATTTCGGAAGTGGAGGAATAGCTGTTGTCTATGATTGCGTGCTTTGCATCAATCGAATCCTGCTTGATGTGGTGGTCGATTACGATGTCCGCCTTTTCAACTGAAAAATGGCCAAGCAAGCGGCGCGAATGTGTGTCGAGAACGATTAAGGCGTCGTGGGGCTGTCCTTTTTGGCCCAATTCGAGCTTTAGGAGCTTCATCAGTTTCTTTGCAGGGGAGTTGATGGTGTCCGGAGCGATAACCCGTGCAGTAGGGAACCAGCTTTTTAATGCAAATGCGCTCCCCACTGCGTCCATATCCGCAAGAGAGTGAAAGGTTATGACGACGTTTTTCTCCTTGATCTCCCGAAAATAGGAAAGCATCTAGCCGCCACCCAAGCCTGCGGAGCTCTCAATGTCCTTCCTGAGCTCCTCGAGCCTCTTCTTGACCCGTTCTTCTTGTTTTGAGAGCGCAGTGTCCCTGACTTTCAGCACTTCCACCCTCTCTTCAAGGTCTTTTTTCGCATCCTCCTTTGTTGATTCGAGAAAAAGCGAGCCTGAGTATCGGTAAACCTTTCCGGTAACGTTGTCAAGCTTTGTAATCGCGTCCTGCATGTCGTCAGACTGCACCTTCGACTGTTGGCGCTGGGTCGCAACCATCTGTAGCTGGTTCTGGAGAACCTGGAACTCGTTTATCTTGTCTTCCAATTCCTTGCTTATTTTTGCCATAACTTCCACCCATCCTTTATCGGTTGGACAATTTATAAAGTTTGCGAGAAGAGAGGATGCCTTCGGAGGCTATACGCACCTTGCAGCAAGAGGGCAAATTTCAGTATATCTGAACATCAAGACTACGAGTATCGTTCCTGCGAGGATAGATAGGTACGAGATTGCGTGG
>JBDRJJ010000027.1:0-2306 GCA_043815135.1 Microcaldota archaeon
CCAGAGGGAGCAGCACTCTATGGTGTTCTTTGATATCGTCACTACTCCGAATGAGGTGCCAATCAGGAGCAATAGCACTGCGATGGCAAGGCTCGCGTTTTTCATCGTATACACTCGTAGAGGTATCTCATAGGCGATTTAAAAGCTTAATCAGAAACACCACTTAGCCTTCAAGGACCAGTGTGAGGCCACGTCCCCCTATGCTGTTCCCTTCAGAATCCAAGACAGTAACTATGATTCCGTTCTTATACGCGAGCGAGCCAAATGTGTTTGAGTTGAAAAAGAACAATGGCGCCTCGACGGCCCTCTCTTCCCCAGGTTTCAGTTCCACGAGTCTTTCCCCCTCCCATTCTACCCTGCTGATGCCCAGTGTCTCAGTCCACCCAATCTTCCGCCAATCTCTCTCAATTCCATTTAATTCAACTCGCACATAGAGCGGAAGAGTAGTCTCATACGGCCCTGATTTCTGGTCAAGAACCCGGAGGGAGTACGTTCTATTCCCGATATTGGTGATGTTCGCCCGAGCATGGAAATATATCGAATCCTTTGGGATTGAGATGACTCCCGAATCAGGCACGGTTCCCTCCCTCACGCTTCCGTCGCTCCCGATGGCCCTGTAAGAGAAGCTGAGCTTCGTTTTATCCGCAGAATAGTCTAGGCACCCAAAAAGCAGGACGAGAAAGGCGAGAAAAGCCAATGTCGACTTCATTCAATCACAACCCCACAAAATCCTTCGTGCTTTTCCCTTTCGGGAAAACCTTCCCGTTTTTCGCGTATACCGGGAGCCGGTATTCTTCGGCAACCCGCAGGAGCTCCTTCAAGTCGATGAACTTGTCGACTTCAAGCACTGCAAATGTTCCGAACGGAGAATCAATGCGCTTCACAACGAATTCCTCCCGCTGGTACATCCCTGCCCGAAAGACCCGTATCTCCCCCTTTCCCCGTGCGAGTATGTCCTCCCTTGACACCATAGCGAGAGAATGCCCTGAAATTAATATAAAGATAACCGACCATTTAGTGTCGGTGGTGGGATGGCAGAGCCTGGATTGCTTGAAATGGGAACAGGAATAATATTGGGGGGAGCCCAGCTCATACTTGGTCTTGCGCTGAGCATGGGCTCGATATACCTGGGCCTCAAGATATTCGACAGAATGACGCCCGGGATAAATGAGATAGATGAGATAAAGAAGGGCAATGCAGCAGTCGGAATCCTAATGGCCGCAGTCGTTCTCTCGGTTGCAAACATCGTAGAGAAGGGAATAGGCATATTCACCAAATACATCGAGCCAGGCATGAGCATCCCTCTTCTTGCAGTTACAATATTCATGAGCTTTTTCTACATGCTTTTCGGGGTCATAATCGCAATTTTCGCGCTATATATCGCGCTCTGGCTGCTAGACAAGATTACAGTGGACATCAACGAGACCGAGGAGTTCAAGCAGGGAAACGTTGCTCTTGCAGCAATGGAAGCAGGGGTTATAATTGCCGTTTCTTTCGTAATAAAAGCCTCAGTTGCAGGAATCATGGACTCAAGCCTGCTCTCCCCGAAGCTTATCGCCCTGTACCTGGGAATCTCCTAAGCCCCATCGCCCACCACAATCTTTCCCCCTTTGTTTTCAAAAAGAATAGGCGACTCGCCAATTTTGATTGCCCGAGTCATGCACTCGCATCGGAGGGTTTTCTGAACTGTTCTCGAGCCGACTGATAGTTCTAAACCTTTTTTTTCGAGCTCCAGCTTTCCGGCGCCAATCTTCACTTCAACCTCCCTTGAGCTTCCCGGCCCCATAAGGCATACGGCGTCAGCAGCCTCGCGCAAATCAGAAGCAGCAGCTTCTAGCTCTAATAGTTCTCTCGAACCTTCGATTCCCCCTTTCACATTCAGAATGAGCGAGAACCAGACTGAAATGAATGCCAAGACTGCGGCTATCACTACCAAGAACTCCAGAGATACCTGTCCCTTTTGCAGGTTTTGCCTATCCGCACGTTCCGCCATATCCGCAGTCGCCCGACTCGCAGTCCGAGTCCTTCGAGCAATCAGCCCCGGCCTTTTTCTTCTCGCTCCCTGTTTTCGCCGCGCTTACAGTCTTGTCCACGCCGGACTCGAGCTTTTTGTCAATCTCGGTCCCCTTCTTGCTCCATTCCGTAGCTGTTTTCTGGAGCTGCACGACAAGAATCAGGGCGACTGCGAGGATGGCCGCTATTACGATAATGAGCTCTGCGGATACTTGGGCCTTCCCCCCCATCATAAGGGGGATTTCAGTGATGAAATTATTATTCTTTTCTAAGTTCTAGAGCAGGCTCGGGAG
>JBDRJJ010000028.1:0-2227 GCA_043815135.1 Microcaldota archaeon
GATTGAGAAAGTGATTACTGATATACAGAAGGCGACTCTTGGGCAGGCGGAAATAGTTGTAGTGGACGGCTCGAAAGACAGGACTCCAGTGATTGCAAAAAAACTAGGGGCAAGAGTGATAAGGCAGGAACCAAAAGGATACGGGGTTGCAGTGAAAGCGGCACTGTTGGCTGCAACAAAGCCGATAATCGTGACAGTGGATTGCGATGGCACCTATCCTGCTAGCCAGATTCCAGAACTCGTTTCCCTTGTGAGGGAGGGCTATGATATTGTGAGCGGCTCAAGGCTTCGGGGCGGAGTCAAGAACATGACATTGTTGAACGCCTTCGGGAACAGGATGTTTGCGCTCATCGGCTCTCTTTTGTACGGGATATGGATCACTGATGTGACCACGGGCATGAGAGCCTACAAGCGGGAAGTTATCCAAAACATCAACTGGACAGAGAACACCGGCTTGTCCGCAGAGCTCATTCTCAGGCCTGCCCTGAAGGGGTATAGGATAAGGGAAGTCCCCATACATTATGAGCCAAGGCTCGGGGACACGAAACTCAACCCATTCACCGGTGGCGCAAGAATATTCAAGTCGATAATCAAGTGCCGCTTCATGTGAGACCCATGAAAAAACAAGCGCGGACAGGGATTCTCGGGGGAGGGCTTACTGGCCTTACCCTTGGCTCGTTTTTGGGAAAGAATTCAGAAATCCTTGAAGCCGGAAAGGAGGCGGGCGGGCTTTGCAGGTCCATGGTTGAAAGCGGTTTTACTTTCGACTACGGGGGCTCGCATGTAATATTCTCAAAAGACAAGGAGGCGCTCCAGTTCATCCTCAATGCACTTGGAAAGAACTTAGTAAAGCGGAGGAGGAACACGAAAATCCTGTTTAAGGGAAGATACGTGAAATACCCTTTCGAGAACGGCCTCTCCGACCTTCCAAAAAAGGACAATCTCGATTGCCTCCGTGGTTTCATCAAGGCTTATGAGAAAGGCGGAAAAGGAAAGCCTAGGAACTTCAAAGAGTGGGTTTACTCGACATTTGGGGAGGGTATTGCAAAGAGATACATGATTCCCTACAATGAAAAAGTTTGGAAAACAAAGGCATCCAAGCTCGGTGTGGATTGGGTTTACGGCCGGGTTCCGCAGCCCCCGCTTGAGGATGTTGTCAAGTCCTCGAAAGGAATCGCAACTGAGGGATACACGCACCAGCTCCATTTCTACTACCCGAAAATAGGGGGAATTCAGACGCTCACGGAGTCTCTTGAAAAAAAGTGCGGACGAAGAATAACGAAAAACTTCGAAGTGAAAAAAGTGAAGAAAGAGGGAAATGTGTGGGTTGTTTCGAATGGAGAGGAGGAGCGGGTGTTCGAAAGAATTGTTTCGACAATCCCGATTTTCGATTTGGTGAAAGCAACAAAAGCGCCAAAGGAAATTCGCGGGGCAGCTAAAAAGCTTCGATATAGTTCGATTGTCACCGTAATGATTGGAGTTGACAGGAAAAAACTCAACGACCTCTCCTGGCTCTACATTCCTGAAAGAGGGGTGAAGGCAAACAGGGTAAGTTTCCCCTCGAACTACAGCCCGTATTGCGCTCCGAAAGGCAAGTCAACCGTCCTTGCGGAGATAACGTGCCTTGAAGGGGATAAAGTTTGGAGAATGAATGAAGAGAAGATTGCGCAAGAGACCATAGAGGACCTCGCGAGGCTTGGGATTATCAAGGAGAAAGATGTCTCTTATTGCTCTGTGAGAAGGGCGAAGTATGCGTATGTTGTTTGCGATATTGATTACTCGAGAAATACGAAAATCATACGAGATTATTTCGAGGAATTGGGGATAACGCTCTGCGGCCGGTTCTCAGAATACAAATACCTGAACATGGATGGGTGCGTGAGGAGCGCGATGACTGTGGCTTCTGGAATCGCTTAAACGATAACTTTTATATATCTATTTGATATCAATTAATAGGTGATTTGAGTGGAAACAGTAGTTAGGTTCGAAGGGAAGGTTGAGCAGATTCTGAATGAGCTAGTGGAAAGCGGCTATTTCAAAACCAAGAGCGAGGCCTTGAGGGCCGGGATTCTCGGGCTAGGGAAGGAATACCACATAATCGATGATTTGAGGAGCGACCTGGCCCACGCGATGGAAATCGACAGGAAGATAAAAAGCGGGGAAATGAAGCTGGCTTCCGAGAGCGAATTCAGAGCCGTAATGAAGAAGAAGAAAAGTGAGTAAATGG
>JBDRJJ010000029.1:0-2321 GCA_043815135.1 Microcaldota archaeon
TTCTGGGAGCCAACCATAGAGACATATGCTCCGAGATAATCCGTCTCTAACCCGGGGCTTCTCAGAACACCTCCTCGCATACGGATTATATCCACAGCAGAATTTCTCCGTATAACCAGGGAGGGGTCGATATCCCCGAGCACATCTCCCTCGTTCCATTGGTACTTTATCCATGGGGGATTCCCGACGACCAGCGCAAATCCATCCCTTTTGATAAACACATCTGCAAATTCAAGCTCCCAATGGAAACATCCCTGGATTTCCCCAACAGAAAGGACATCGGAGAAACGAGAACCCCCTTGCGAAACCTCATCCAAATCCACGAACCCCAACTCATCCAGAAACGCCAACGATTCCTGCTTCTGTGCGGTCTCCGCAAATAGCAAAATTTGCTCTCCTCCGACCTCCAACTTCTTTCCAAGAAGCACCTGAGAGAGCTCCTCGAAATATTCATTACGGGTCGGCAGCCGCCCGACCTTCTCAATCGGCCAATACCACAACGCGCACCAATAATCCATCACTAACTTCAGACGCCTATACGGGCTCGCCGCTCGAACGCCCTCAGACAAAATCTCCTGGCGATAGACCTTGTCCTTCCATTCGACAGAAGTCGGTTTACCGACACCCTTCTTTGCGCCGGATTGCCCCCAAACCTTAAGGCCGTCGGTAGTTCGAGAGCGAACGCTCTTAAGTTGCTCAACATGCCGGGCCCAGAGCTTGTCGACAGCTTCTGAAAAAACCTCGAGCTGTTTGATCTCGGTCACTGTGAATTGCTCGCAAAACTTACTTTTCCATTTATTGATGGCCTCGATTTCTTTGGGAGCCATCTGCTTGATGACCTTATCCTTGTAGTCAGCCATCCCAAGATCGGGGAGGAGGAAATGATAAACTTGGCCTTTCTTCCGCTTCTTGCCCGGGTCGATGCGCTCGGGAACGCTCTCAAGCCACTTGGCCTCACCACTGAGCAAGGAAGAGTCAAAAACCTGCCGCCTTGCCCCAATCAGGGAGTTCCCAGTCGCCAACTGCATCCCGAACCATGGGATAAAAGCCTTCCCGTCTGTCGGATCAGGACTATAGATCGTATTCAGCCAGAGAGAGACCTCGGCTAATTCCGCTGCCATCGGATTAAGGTCAACGCCGAAAACATTATTGTCGGCCATGAACATCTTGACCTTCTGCTTCTCGCGGGCATAATCCTCATGCGAGATCGTTTTGCCAAGTTCTTTCTGTTTGCGCTGGAGATAGGCTTCTGAAAGCTGATTGACCGCCTCATTCAAGAAGGCCGCGCTCCCCATGGCGGGCTCGCAGACCGTAAGGTCCAAGATCTCGTCGGCGGTCTTATTCTTGAGCAATTCTTTTAGGGCGTATTTCACGAGACAGCGCGTGAGGACCTCGGGGGTGTAGTACGAAGCTGATTTCTCACGGTCGCGGCCGGCCAGCCGATAAACAAAGCTCCCTTTCTGATGCTTGATCAGCTTGCCGTCGTCCTTCGGGTACTTTTCTTCCTCGGTGTACTTCTCAAGGTCGCATTCTTTGACGAAATAAGCGATTTCGAGCTCATCATATCTTGTCCCGACTTTCTTTACCTCATACAGGTCTTCTTCAGCGAAGAACCCCTGGTAGGACAGCAGCGCCTCATAGACCGCGCCAAGCTGGTTGATTCCAAGCAGGGAATAGGATATTCGACCCGGGCGCTCTCTTCTGCTCTTTGGCCTAGAGAGCGACATGAGTTGAATTACTCTCTGTAGGACTTCGTTGCGAAATTTCACCTTAGAGAGCATCGGTGTCCGCTTGGGGTCGAAAAGATGGCACTTAAGCGGCGGCATCCTGAAGGTATGCTGCTGCGTTCCCTGAGAGAGATGGAGCTGCTGCTCGTATGGTTCGGGAAAACCGTTGTAGATGAGCCGGAACAGGAGCTGAATGGACTTATGGATGTAATAGCCCTGCTTAGATTCCTCAGTTGTTACACTTAGCTTTTCGAGGTCCCGAAGCGACTCAATGCTGTAGCCCTCAAGGTAGGCCTCGGACTTCATTGGGGCATATCCGAGCTCAGGCCTCGCTTCAATATAGAGCAGGAAGAGGATGCGGTACATATACCGCAGACACTCAAGGGTCAGTTGTTTGGCGATATCCCTGCCGAAAACCTTCTCCTTACGCTCTTCCCTAAGGTGCCGAATCACCTCGTTCCCAATCAGTTCGATGCACTCACGAAGCGCGTATTTTAGGTCTTCGGAAACCCCATGGGCGTGCTTGTGGGAATTTTCATCGAGTTCATCCAGGATGCTGCCGCGGCCCTCCGGACACACCGAGTCCTTGTGGAG
>JBDRJJ010000030.1:0-3089 GCA_043815135.1 Microcaldota archaeon
GAAAAAAAGACTGAAACTAGTTACAGGGAAAGCGGGTGCTCGTTTCTCCTGGACCCTGCAAAAGTGTATTTTTCACCAAGACTGTCTTTTGAGCGGGAGAGGATTGCGTCGCTCGTTCAATCAAGCGAGCGGGTCCTGGTGATGTTTGCGGGGGTCGGACCGTTTCCGATTGTGATTGCAAAGAAAAAACCGGGTGCGGTTGTTGCTGCAATCGAACTCAACCCAGCTGCGTTCGAGTATATGGTCAGGAATATCAAGTCAAACAAGCTCGAAACTAAAATAACGCCAGTTTGCGGGGATGTGGTGGAGGCCATCCCGGAGTTATTCAGGGGTTGGGCGGACAGGGTGCTGATGCCCCTCCCAAAAGGGGCGGAGGAGTTTCTCGACGTGGCGCTAATGGCTGCCAAAAAAGGGGCGACTATTCATGTTTACACATTTACAAAAATTGGGAAAGAAGAGGGGAAAGTGGAGGAAGTGGTTGCTAGGATTGAAAAGCTCGGGAGAAAGGCAAAGTTGCTCTCATTTAGGACGGTCAGGCCGTTTGCGCCCCACGTGGACCAGATTTCAGTTGATGTCGAGGTCCAGTAGAAACTATTTTTAACCACCTCCAACTAAAGTGCCCTAGGCGACCAAATGAGCGGGATGGACTTAGAGAAGCTAGTGATACAGCCCACTTGGCGCGACATGCTCGTCGACCTAGTGATAGAGGAGAAGCTTGACCCGTGGAATATCGACATCACCGAGGTCACCGAGAAATACATGGACCGGATTAGGGGCCTTCAGTCCATGGACCTCAGGGTGCCTGCGAACATCATTCTCGCAGCAGCCATCCTCCTGAGGTTCAAGAGCGACACTTTGAAGTTGGAGGAAGAGTTTCAGATGGCTGACTCAGAAACTTATATTTCTAGCGACGAGGCACCTGTCGAAGTGCCCATGCTTTCCCTGAGAACGAGGATACCGCCAAAACGAAGGGTGAGCCTGGGGGAGTTGATTGGCGCACTCACAGGAGTGATTGAAGCCCAGAAAAGGAGAGCCGAGAAGATTTTCCACCCAAAGCCCATTATGTCGATTGAAATCCCCAAGGAGGACATAGAACAGCGGATGAACGATTTGCTTTCAAGGCTCGGGCAGGTTGCGGATGCAGAGGGAGTTCTGATGTTCTCCGAGTTGCTCGAGAAAAGAAGCGCCGAGGAGATTGTGTTCGTCCTCCTGCCGCTCTTGCACCTTGCACAGGATAGGAAAATCGACATAACGCAAGAGAAGATGTTCGGAGAGATATTCATAACAATACTGAGGGAGAAAAATGGACGAAAAGGATCCAAAGAGAATAATTGAGGCTGCGCTCTTCATGAGCTCTAAAGCGCTTACGATGGCGGATTTAGCGAAGATTGCCGGAATCGGGGCAGTTGGCTTCGTGAAGGACCAAATCGAGATGCTTAAGAGAGAGTACGAAGAGAGGGGAAGCGCGGTTAGGATTTATGAGGAGCCGGAAGGGTACATGATGAGGCTTCTCCCCGAATATGAGCAGGTTGTCGGGCAGCTAGCAAAAGAAGCGGACATTTCCAAGCAGGCGCTGAAAGTGCTCGCAGTTGTTTCCAAGAATGAGGGGATGGAGCAGTCGAGATTGGTGACAATTGTCGGGAGCTCCACTTATGACGGGGTCCACGAGCTCGAGGCGAAAGGATTCATCAACTCCCATAAGAAAGGGAGGACAAAGGTTTTGAAGACGAGCAAGAAGTTCAAGGAATACTTTAATGAATAACTACTTCTCTTTCACGCTCAGGGCAACAACTGTCTCTGTGCGAGTAACCCCCCTGAGTTCGCGGATTTTGTTTATTATGAAATCGGTTATCTCGTTTATTGACCCGCCGTAGACCTTGATTATTATGTCTATATTGCCCGCCGTCTCAAAAACTTCGTCGACTTGGGGGAATCCGAATATCTTTCTGGCCAAACCTCCTTTCTTGAATTCCGGCGGGAGCTCTGAGTTGTTTAGGTATATGAACACGAGCGCACAGAAGCCCCGGCCGACTTTTTCCCTGTCGAGCTTTATCGTATAATTCGTGATTACCTTGTTTTGCTTCAATTTCCTTATTCGGTTGTGTATTGTAGTCGGAGGGAAGCCGGTTTTTTTAGAAAGTTGGATGACCGAAAGCTTGGCGTTCGCCATTAATGCCCCGAGTATCTCGAAGTCCTTTTCATCTATTTTTAGTTCTTTCATGGATTGTTTTCGAGGATTAAATATTTAAATATTACTATTTTTCGGAATAAATATTCCATCTTTGTATGCTATTTCAATAATTTTTAATAGAATTTTCCATTTTTTTGGGATAAAGATAATATAGTTAACAACGAATAATGTATTGGTGAACTGATGACTCGCGTTGCCCTGCTTGACGACTCGTTTGTTTCCGAAATACTGCTGGAGTTCCTTAAAGAGAACGGGATTCCCGTTTTCGCAGAGGGGGAGCTTGGGGAACAGTTGGCCGCAAGAGGGATTCGGATTCTAAGACTTGAAGAAACGCGAGAGCGGCTCTCGAAGGAAGGCTGTGATGTTTATTCCAATTCAGAGCGATTCGTCCCGCTAATCTCAAGGCATTACGCAAACAGGGGCTCGACTGATGCCCTGCGCCTTTTCAAGAACAAGGCCGATTTCAGGAAAGCCCTTGCGGACCTTTTTCCAAGCTTTTATTTCAGGGAAGTTTTGCTCAAAGAAGCCAAGGCGTTCAAGGTGCCCGGGGACATGGACCTGATACTGAAGCCAACTGTCGGATTCTGGAGCGTGGGCATTAGGCGGTTCTCGGGCCAAAGCGAGTACTCACGAGCAATGGGCGAAGCCTTGACAGAGATAGACGGCACGAAGGGGATGTTTGACTCGGACATAATCGGGAGTTCGAGCTTTCTTGTGGAGGAGAATATAAGGGGCGAGGAGTTCGCCTGCGATGCTTATTTCGACAATTCCGGAAGCCCCGTTGTCCTCGGGCTCTATTGCCATCATTTCAGGGATGAAGAGGATGTGAGAGACCTCGTTTATTACACCGGAAAGAAAATAGTGGAGAAGACGTTGGGGAAGGTGGAGAAATTCCTGA
>JBDRJJ010000031.1:0-3958 GCA_043815135.1 Microcaldota archaeon
ATGCATGCCACATACTCGTCTGGCATCTCAAGAATTCAAGAGACTTAGCACCGAAAAAGAAAAACATCCTTCTTGAAGCAATTGCAGAGACAGCAGTCGAGGTTGCAAACGCGTCTTCCTTGGCGAGGACAATGATTCGTGCCAGTCGCGGGGATTCATTCGAAACAGGCATGCGGACACTGCTGAAAATATGCAAAAACAACCCGTGGGCAGTGAAGGACAGGCGGTTCAAGAGAGCAGTCCTAGATGAATTGGAGACGTACATTCGAAACGATTTCCGGGACAATGAGATGCACGGGGCGCAGGTTTCCGGGGCGCACAAGACAATGGTTGATGTTCTCGTCCAGGTTGGGGGGGAGCGGGCAGTCGAACTATTGGCAAAGATAGTGGACAGTGCGTATCTCCCAGAAGCAAACATGAGCGCAGTAAGGGCGTTGAAGGAAGTGGGCCAGGACAACCCGGTCGTTGCAATCAGAACGCTTAAGAAATGGGGGATAGGCGACAACAGGAAAAAAGCAACAGACGCAGTAGTCCAGGCAGTTGCCGCGCATGCGGACATACATTATGGAAACTCCGCCCTTTTCTGGAGAGACATACGCGCAGTTCTGCAGGATGAGGGCCTGGGCGCAATAGCGATTTCCAAGATAGGGAAAGAGGTCAAGAGAGGCAACATCACATCCCTTTCCGAAATGACGAAAATGGCAGTCGACAAGATGGGGTTCGGCCATCCATTCTGGAACAGGCGCGCAGCAGGAGTTCTCTCAGCTGCTAGGAACACTGTAGTGCAAGTAGAGCAGATGGAGACGCCAGTAATGGGCGGGAGAATCCTTGTGACTGAGCGAAAAACCCCGATACACCGGCGGGCCGTGGTGAGATGATGGCAAATGGACAAGAGGCAACAAGCGACGGAACAGACTATCCGGCAGTAATTCACGGAATAGAGGCACCGGTGGACGAATCAATGGGAAAAGTCTCACCCAAAACTGAAGAGCTCAAGCAGGCTCTCCGCTCAGATGAGGGCACGATAACTGTAGAGGTGCTCAAAGTCGTTTATCTCGCAGCTCCTTGGGCGGAGCATTCTTCCCCCTTTCCGGAGCAGAGGAAAGAGGATGTGATACGGGTTCTCCTGGAGCATATGCTTCAGCTGGACTCGCCTGAGAAGGCGTTACTTGCAGGGGAAATCGTGAAAATCGCAGGAGAAGTCAATACCAAGAAGGTCCCGCTGGTCTTGCTCAATCCAGACCTGGGCAGGTGGCACAGCATACAGACGGGCGAGCAGAGGACATGGGCAGTGCTGGAAATACTCAGGAAAAACCCGGGCATACTCCAGGACCCGGTAGCAGCGAAAGAAATCCTGGCTGCGGCCCAAGAAACCTGCCGCGACCTTGGAAGCCATATATCAATCGGAAGGATAGCCCAGATTGCTGCCATGACTGGAGACCCTGGCCAAAGGGACCACATGATTTTCCACGTGAATGCCGGCCTTGCTGCTGAAGAATCGGCTCGGGCACTTGGCAAGCTCAAATACCACGATTTCGACTCAGCAATACCGGCGATAATAGCCCTGAATGATTTGAAAACGCGCTCGAATGATACAAAATTAGTCAACATAGCGGAAACAGCAGTCCTCAAAGCAGTTCAAACCCAAGACAACAAACTCTACCAAACAAACCTCGAGTTCAGGCGCGAGCTTAACCCAGTTCTCAAGGACTCCGGAATGGGCTGGTGGAACCGCTGGCGAACGAGGAGCTTAATTGCGCGCAATAACATAAGGGATACGCAAGAGCTTAAGTCGAAGCTCGCGGTCCTCATCAGAAGCGGCCACCCTGTGCAGCGCGCGAGGGGGATAAAGGGAATCAAGGCAGCCAATGCGTTGATTCAAATGAAAAGCAAGTAGTCGTTCCCACTCAATTATTTTTTATACTCTTCCTTAGAATACACTATCCATTATGGCCATCGAGCTTCGCGTAAAGGAGGCGATGCAAGCTGACGTAGGCTTTGCCATCGCAAGAATCGACTCTGTTTCCATGCACAGGCTCGGGGTTTTCGATGGCGACACCGTCATCGTAGAGAAAGAGAAGAAGACAGTTGCGAGGGTATGGCGTTCCCAGTCGGACGAGAAGGGGATAATACGCCTCGATGGGGTGCTAAGGTACAATGCTTCAGTGAGCCTCGACGATACCGTGAAGGTCTCCAAGTCAGAATGCGTTCCTGCAAAGGAAATCCACCTCGCACCGATTGAGGAAATGGCATTCAAGCAGGACTTCAGGGAGTACCTCAAGGAGAGGATAGCAAACATTCCGGTTCTTTCAGGCAACAGCGTTGTCATCGAGGTGATGGGCCGCGCCCTCCCTTTCCACATAATATCAACATCGCCCAAGGGCCCTGTCTACTCATCCAAGGAAACAACAATAACGCTCGCAGCAAAGCCGCCGAAAAGCGTATCCGAAGTCGGAATCAGGTATGAGGACATCGGGGGGCTCAAGGAGGAGATAGAGACAATCAGGGAGATGATTGAAGTCCCGCTCAAATACCCTGAGGTTTTCAAGCGGCTCGGGATTTCGCCCCCGAAAGGGATATTGCTGCTCGGCCCCCCGGGCTGCGGGAAGACGTTGCTCGCGCGCGCAGTCGCAAACGAGAGCGAGGCGTCATTCTTCACAATAAACGGCCCCGAAATTGTGGGGAGCCTTTACGGCCAGTCCGAGGAGAACATACGGAAGCTCTTCAAGGAAGCGAAGGGGAGCTCTCCATCCATAATTTTCATAGACGAGATTGATGCCATAGCCCCCAAACGGGAAGAGGTCGGGGCTGAAGCAGAGAGAAGAATGGTGTCGCAGCTCTTGATTGAGCTCGATGGGCTCGAGGCGCGGGGGGACGTTATCGTTCTCGCAGCGACAAACAGGCCGAATGACCTCGACCCGGCCCTCAGGCGCCCAGGCCGCTTTGACAGGGAACTCGAAATCCGCACCCCGGACAACCAAGGAAGAAAGGAGATATTCCAGATTCACACGCGGGGGATGCCACTTTCAGGGGTCGAGCATAACGACCTCGTTGGCATGACATACGGCTTCACTGGTGCGGACATACATTCCCTATGCCGGGAAGCAGCTATGCGGTCACTGAAGCGGGTCCTTCCGGACATAAGAAAAGAGAAGGAGGGGGCGCTCTCAAAGGAGCTTCTCGAGAAGCTCTCGGTCACGAAGGAAGATTTTCTTTCAGCCCTGAAATTGGTCGAGCCTTCTGCAATACGGGAAGTGGTAACCGAAGTCCCAAAGACGAACTGGGGCGACATAGGCGGGCTTGAGGAAGTCAAGCAGGAACTGCTAGAAGCAGTCGAGTGGCCTCTCTCCTCCCCGGAGCTTTATGAGAAGATGGGGGTCTCCCCGCCGAAGGGAATCCTCCTCTTGGGCCCCCCGGGCTGCGGAAAAACCCTCCTAGCCCGCGCAGTCGCAAACGAATCAAGGGCCAACTTCATCTCGATAAAAGGCCCTGAAATAATCTCAAAATATGTCGGGGAGAGCGAGAGGGCAGTGCGGGAAATATTCAAAAGGGCCAGGCAGGCTTCCCCAACCATAGTGTTTTTCGATGAGATAGACTCAATCGCCTCAATCAGGGGTGCGGGCTCCGACGGCAGGACTTCGGAGCGGGTAGTCAACCAGCTCCTGGTTGAGATGGACGGTCTGGAGGACCTCTATAAATGCATCGTCCTCGCAGCGACAAACAGGCCAGACCTCATCGATTCAAGCCTCCTCAGGCACGGAAGGTTCGACAAAATCCTCTTTGTTCCGGTTCCTGACAAGAAAACAAGAAAATCAATAATATCAATCCACACAAAAAAAATGCCCCTGGGGAAGGACATAAACACCGAGAACCTCATCGACCTAACCGAAGGCTACACGAGCGCAGACATAGCTGCCGTCTGCAGGGAAGCCGGGATGTTCAGCATCCGGGAGAGCAA
>JBDRJJ010000032.1:0-4465 GCA_043815135.1 Microcaldota archaeon
CTTCGGCCTTAGCGGAACCGGAAAAACGAGCCTGTCCGTACACCACTTCTGGCTCGAATCCGGAGGGGAGAAGGTCGTCATCAGGCAGGACGACTTCTTTGTCCTTGACAACAAGGCGAAAGCGTATGGAACCGAGGACAACGCATACATAAAGACCGAGGGCCTTGAGAGCGAGGGGCAGCCGCTCTTGTACCAGGGGGCGATGAGGGAGAGCGCGGTCTTGGAGAATGTTTTTGTCGACCCGAAGAGCCGAAAAGTTGATTTTTTCAGGTATGACCATCCTTTCACTCCAAACAAGAGATGCCTCAATGGGCGGGGAATCGTCGTGAGGAGCGAGTTATTGGATGAGAACGGGGTTCCGCAGGCTGATGAGAAGATTGACCTTGAATCAGTTGACCTTGTGTTCTTCATCACGAGGAGGGATACCATTGTCCCTCCGCTCGCGAGACTTCACAAGGACCAGGCTGCGGCTTTCTTCATGCTCGGGGAGTCTGTGCTCACATCTGCTGCAGACCCGGTGAAAGCTGGGCAGTCGGTCCGCGAGGTTGGCACGAATCCGTTTATAGTTGGACCCGGGGGAGAGGAAGGCAACATCTTCCACGACATATGCGAGAAGAATCCCAATATGCAGTGCTTCCTCCTGAACACCGGGGGATTCGGGGGCAGGAACTTCGAGATTGCGAGAGGCAAGCTTTCGGAAAAAGAGTTTCGGGAATCTGTTGATAGATACTCCAAGGGAATCGAACACCCAAAAGCAGGGGGGAGCATGAGGGTTAAGTTTGGCGGAAAGGACATCGAATACAGGATAAGGCTCGTGAAGGTCGAGGCAGAATTTGGCGGGAACAGGATAAAGGACCAGAAGGCGTTAGGGCAGTTGCTCGATGAGGCGAGGAAGGGGGATGTCGAAAGCGGGAAAGTCGATGTCTTCGAATACGCCCAGTTGACTGGGGACAAAATCACTGTGAGGGATTCTTGCACGATTATCAGGGAGATTGCGAGAGGGACCGTTCAGTGGAAGAACGACGAGCACTGGGGCTACGAAATCGCCACTGAAATCCCGGGGGTCGATATGTCAAGATTCGACTGGGCCAAGTATTATTCCAAAGAGGAGCATGACTCCATGGTGGATGAATTGAGGAAAGAGAGGAGGAGCTGGCTTGCGAAGTTCCCGGAACTCAAAAGGGAAATAATCAAAACAATATGAGAAAGCGATTCCGATGGACCCCAAGCTGATTTCCCCGTTCCTTATGTGGGCAATTGTTTTCATAGGCTGCTCCACCCTCCTTTTGTTTGCACCCGGACCATATTTATTCCAGAGGAGTTTCCTCGGAGCTGTGTGTTTACACGTCTCTCTTTTTGTCTGGACGTATTTTTTTGTGTCTGGATTATGGGCAAACCGCGAGGCTGCGAAAAGCGCGGGAGAGATAAGGAGAATTGTGTCTTCTGGAATCTATTCAAAAGTCAGGCACCCGATTTATTTCGGTGACATTCTGCTTGCGTGGAGCATATTTCTTTGTCTGCCTAGCCTGAAAGTTTTTCTTGCAGCTGCCTGGCTCACGATGGTTTTGCTTGTTTGGGCAAATCTTGAGGAACAAGCACTTGCTAGAAAATTTGGGAAGGAATATGAGGAATACCGAAAAAATGTGCCGATGATGATTCCGAGGCTCTCTAGAAAGTCCCGAGAATGAAAGAAACTAAGTATGTTTTCGAGACGTAGAAGAACACGAGCGAAAATGAGAGTATTAGCGGGGCGTAGCGCAGGCCGTTCATCTCGTCCCCGTGGTGGATTACCCCTATCATCAGGCTCGCGAATATCGATGTCGCGAGCAGAGTCACCACTGAGACATTGAATATGAAATCCTGTGATATCGGTAGGCTCATGGAAAGACCTAGCTGCTTTGAAAGGAAGGAATCCGGACCATGTAGCTCAGAAACCATGTCCACGAACTGTATTGAGAGGGAGAGGAGAGCGGGCATTGCAATGACAACGGTGAAGAGGATGAACACAACGTACATGTTGGTGCCTGCGATGAGCTCTCTCCTGAGCTCCTGGTTCTCCCTTATGTCCTCGGCACTTGTTTCAAGGACCCGTGAGACCGAGCCCCCTGACTTAAGACTGGAAGCAAATAGGAGAAGGGTGCGGTTGAGCATCTCCGACTTGATGCGCCCCGATATCTCGCATAGCGCATCCACAAAAGACTCGGTACCAAGAGACTTGTTTGTTACATAGAGTATCTCTTGGTGGAGGGGACCGAACTCCGGCCTTGTTGCCATCCTCAGCGCTACTATTGGCGTAACCCCGGATTTGATGTTGGAAGCCGTAAGCTGCAGGAGATCCGGGAGAGCTCGCTCTGCGACCATTCTCCGGTCTTCCACCTGGAGGTATAGGATGGTGAAGAGCATTGACACTATGAGGATGAACACAAGGCCGACGAGCGGATACACGAAATAATCTGGGAATGGGGAGAAGTTGGATAGCACTAGGTAGGAGAGAACCGAGAACGATACGGCAGTCATCACTACGAGGCCGATCCATTCCCGCGTGTCCATCCTCATGCCCGCGTACGCGAGCATCCTCCCGACCCTGCGCTTGATGGATGTTGGTGCAAGTTCGCCTATTTGGGAAAGCATGTAAACAACTCACATATACACTAGGGGCCTGCTGAGCTTAACGTATTTTATTATCACATATTCTGCGAAAAAACACACAAACAGGAGCGCGGCGAAAACTGGCTCGCGAACCTGGGAGGAGCCGAACGAAGAAAGAATCGTTATCAGCGTTGCCCCGAGGCTCGGGATTGCCACTGCTATTATCAGGTATAGGAGTATCCACAGGTTCATCTCCTGAGTGTATGACTTAACTTTTGCGCTCTGGAACTGGCGCATGTTATCTACGAGGTTTTTCAACGTTCCCTGGAGGCTTGCGCCTGAGCGGAGCGCTATCACAATCTGCCATATCGTTTTCTTGATGAACTCGGACTCGGAGCGGAGCGCCAGCTTCTCCAAGGCGACATCCTGCGCTTCCCCTGCGTTTATGTCCTGCACTACAGACCTGAACTCCTTTGAGACGAGCCCATGCTCGGATTGGGAAACGTTCTTCATCGCCTCGAAAAGAGACACCCCTGAGCTTATTTGTATCAGCAGGTCCTTGAGCGCATACACGAGGTCCCTGTCGAGGCTCTCAACAGCCTTCTTGACAAGGATGTACGGATATAGCAAGAACACCGCCAGGAGCAAAAAGAACGTCGCTAACGTCGGAAACATAACTGTATTGAAAGGGAGGAACGGGTCCTTGAACCGGATCAGAAGGAAGACTGGAACTGCCCAGAAGAATGCGTTTAGGGCAGAGATTATGAGATATTCCCCTTCGTCTAGGTCGCTCCCTAGGACCTTAAGGTAGTGCCCCATGTGGAAAGGCTTTGCAAGGATTTTGCCGATGCCTATGAAAAGCCTGGCAAATGGCCTTGCAACACTTTGCGGTATGATGAACAGCGGGATGCGGATTTTAACACCTCAAGGAGATTCCAGCTTCTTTCCGGATTTCGCCATCTTAAGCACGGAATCCGGATCCTTGTAATACTGCGACATTATGTCGCCCAATTGGTCAATAGAACGGACTCCGGTATCAAGCATCCAGGTGAGTATCGTTTTCTTGTCCTTCAGGTCCTTGTTGATTTCATCAATCGACATTCCTGTGTGCGTGTTAAGTTCCTCGATGATTCTCATGCTGTCGTTCTCTTTTTGGAACGTATCCTGCCTTGGCCTCCACCTGAAAATCGGATTCAGCGAAAGCATCTCAACGGATGAGGATATGACTTCGCTTATCTCGTACGTCCTCCTTATCCCCTGCCGCCTGTCCCTGTACTGGACTACGAGCAGGTGAAGGGACTGGAGCTCGACATTCGGAAGGTCGAACGGCGGGTTCGTGAGCCTGCGGAGCACTTGTGATGCGGTGTCTGCATGGAGCGTTGAGTAGACTGCATGGCCTGTGTGCATCGCCTCGAATAGGACCTCTGCCTCCCTCTTCTTCCTGACCTCCCCCACAATCATCCTGTCAGGCCTCATCCTCAAAGAGGATACCATCAGGTCGAGCATGCTCACTTTCCCATGCCCCTCGGGGTTCGGATTCCTCGTAACAAGCGGCACCCAGTTCCATTTAAGGTATTGGGGGATTGCGAGCTCGCGCGTATCCTCAATCGTTATTATTCGGTTTGACGGGGGGATGAGGGCGCACAGCGTATTCAGCGTGCTTGTCTTGCCGCTTGCTGTCCCGCCTACGACCATGATGTTCATTTCGTATTGCATGCAGAGCCAGAGGAACGCCGCCATTTCACTCGACATCGTATTGACTTTTGGATTGATGAAATCCGTTATCGTCCAGGGGTCGCGGGCGAATCTGCGGATGGTGATTGTGTTTCCGCAAGTCGATATCGGGAATAGGGTTGCATTGACCCTGTCCCCTGTA
>JBDRJJ010000033.1:0-3618 GCA_043815135.1 Microcaldota archaeon
TTCTCACTCTCAGGAGTCTTAAAAGCGCCATTTCCCATACTACCACCTCTGTTTAATATTGCCCGTCCAGAGTTCAAAAAACTTCCTACTCCTAATGGAGTGGGCAGAAGCCAGGCAATGCCGCATTCATGGGCCGTTCTCCTGCGAAAAATGGGAAGAAATAAAAACATATAAGTTTCCACTTATATTGATGGACACTAATATACTAAAAACAGTTTCAGACCCCACCCGCCTCAAGATCCTAGTTCGGATACGGCGAGGGGAGATATGCGCCTGCGAGCTCCCAAGGTCGGTTAAAAAGACCCAGCCCGCAGTATCCCAGCACCTGAAAACTCTCCTGAAAGCAGGCCTCGTTTCAATGAGGCGGGACGGTCAAAAACGAATGTACTCCATTTCCCCGAAAGGAAAACAGATATTGAAAGACATCTCCAGGTGGTAGGATGAAAATAGAAATACTCGGCGGTGGATGCGCGAACTGCAGCAAGCTAGAAGAGAACGCCAGGACGGCATGTGCAGAACTCAAACTCAGCGCAGACTTCGTGAAAGTCAAGGACTTCGCCCAAATAGCCTCTTATGGCGTCATGTCCACCCCCGCGCTCGTTGTTGACGGGGAAGTCAAGTCCTACGGGCGGGTCCCATCCGTTGACGAGATAAAGGAGATGCTGAAGGGATAACATGGGGGTTCTCGAGGATTTCGCCCACCAGCTAGTGTTCAATATTCTGGGTTTTGGGCAGGGGACAGCTCTCGGGGAAGCGGCAAACTTTTTTGTTTACGATGTCCTGAAAGTCTTCATTCTCCTTACACTAATGGTGTTCCTGGTTTCCTATTTGAGAACATACATAACGCCCCCGAAAATCAAGAAGTGGCTCGGAGGAAGAAAAGAAGGGCTTGGCAACGTTCTCGCGGCTCTCCTCGGGGTACCAACCCCCTTCTGCTCATGCTCCGCTGTCCCACTGTTCATCGGCTTCGTAGAGGCCGGAGTGCCGCTCGGGATAACGTTCTCCTTCCTCATCTCCTCGCCCATGGTAAATGAAATAGCCATAGCCCTCCTGTTCGGGCTCGTTGGATGGGAGATAACCGCCCTCTACATCGCAAGCGGGCTTTCAGTGGCAATTATCGGCGGAGTCATCATAGGCAGGCTGGGGCTCGAGCGGGAAGTGGAAGATTTTGTCTACGATATACGCTCCAGGGAGCTAAAGGAGGGAAAGATGATTTTTCCTCAGAGAATACAATTCGCAAAAGACCAAACGCATGACATAGTCGCAAAAGTCGGCCCATACATAGTGCTAGGGATAGGCGTCGGCGCCTTCATACACGGCTACGTTCCCACGGACTTTCTTGCAGACATAGCTGGAAGCAACAACCTTTTCGCAGTTCCCGTAGCAGTCGTCATAGGGATTCCCTTATACTCCAATGCTGCGGGAACGATACCAATAATCGAAGCCCTCATGTCAAAAGGAATGGCGCTCGGGACTGCGCTCGCGTTCATGATGAGCGTTACTGCCCTCTCCCTCCCGGAGATGATTATTTTGAGGAAAGTGCTCAAGCCAAAGCTGATAGCAGTCTTCATAGGCGTATTATTCGTTTCTTTCGTGTTAACGGGAATACTCTTCAACCTCCTAGTTCCGGCGTGGTTCAAATGACAAAAGACAAGCTGACCATAGACTTCCTTTACCTTGATTTGACTACGTGCAGAAGATGCCAGGCAACCGACGTAGTTTTTGACGAAGCATTGAACGAATTGAGGGAAGAACTGAAAAAGGTGAAAGAGCTGACAATTAACAAAACCAGGATAACGAGCGACAAGGAGGCAAAAAAGCGCAGGGTCTTACGGTCCCCCACCATAAGATTGAACGGAGTCGACATCGAGAAGCTCCTGGTTGGGAAAACGGACGTCACCGACAACTACTGCGCTGATTGTAAGGGAATTTGTGGGAAATCCTGCTCCGAAGTTACCGGTGGCGGGGGCAAGTGCAGAACCTTCGAATACAGGGGGAAATCATACAACTCGCCCCCAAAAGAGATGATAAAAGAGGCGATTCGAAGGGAGCTGTCAAAGTAACTTCTTCCCAGGTAGTTCACCTAAATCCAAAGCCTTAAACCCTTGCGCATCATTACTCCTTACATGGGCAACGGAACGACTTTCAAGCACGCATGGCTTTTGCTACTCTCTGCAGTCATCCTGCTTTCAGGCTGCTCTGCCTTGAACAGGGAATGCTCGGTCACTTCCGACTGCAATTCAACTGCCATGTGCGTGAACGAAACATGCATCCTCAGGCCAGGCTGCGACTACGACAATCCTCCGTGCGCTTCGGACTCGGACTGCATCAACAACACCTGCGTTCTCAAGTCAGGTTGCGATTACAACAACCCTCCTTGCGGCCCTGATTTCGATTGCGTGTTCAACAAGTGCTTCAAGAAACACGGGTGCGATTACGACAATCCAACCTGCGATTTTGGCTCGGACTGCGTCAACAACACATGCATCAAGAAACTAGGATGTTTATACGATAACCCGGTTTGCGGCTCCACCTCGGACTGCATCAACAACACCTGCGTGAGAAAGACGGGCTGCCTCTACGAAAACCCCCCGTGTTCTTCAGATTCCAACTGCGTCAACAACACATGCATCAAGAAACCCGGCTGCGCCTACTCCAACCCCCCCTGCAATTCCGATTCCAGCTGCATAAACAACACCTGCGTGAGAAAGGCAGGATGCTTATACAACAACCCCCCCTGCGCTTCAGACTCGGACTGCATAAACAACACATGCATCAAAAAAGTCGGCTGCGCCTACCAGAACCCCTCCTGCTCTTCAGACTTCAACTGCATCAATAACGAATGCGTCCTCAAGCCAGGCTGCGATTACGATAACCCCCCCTGCAGCACGGGATATGTGTGCAGGAGCAACCAATGCCTCAGGTTCTTGACCTTAACGGAGAAGGAGGAGATTCTCGGGTTCGTCTCGGCTTTCGAGGCGAGCAGGAACAAACCCGTTCAGTACTCCTCGGGCTATGGCGCTGAAGAGGCCTGCAAGCGGTTCACAGGCATATATTACTACAAGGAGACAACAGGAAAGGACGTGTTGACCTTGAGCGATGCGGCAATTGCGTGCCAGATGGTCAACACGGATACACCCGGGGTTTGCGGGTACCCAACTAGGGTGGAGGGCACGCTCCAGTTCGGAATAGATACATTCAACATGGATAACAGCCTGGCCGCATTCTACAACACGCTCTCCGTTTTAACTCCTGAAAACACCGTTACCAAGCTCGCTGAAGCCAAAGGATACATTCTGGAAGCAAGGGCAAGCGCAGCAAGCGCCGCAGCATCCCTTCTTCGCTGGGACGTCTCCTGCACGGAGTGCATTGGGGTGTGCCCAATCATGCCTTACGACCTAGATTCCCTGGATATTGCAGCGGAACGTTTGCACTAAATATACTCGAGTGAATTACCGATGATCTCGGGCAGCTGATACCGAAGCCAAAGATGAAAATTAGGGGACACAATATTCTGGTATAATGCTACGAGAGATTCTGCCCCAATGTCACCCCAACGACACGTTTATATTGGCCTTTGGCACATTGTTCGTTATGAAATCGCTACTGGTTTTGTTT
>JBDRJJ010000034.1:0-3114 GCA_043815135.1 Microcaldota archaeon
TCCGGAGGAAACTTGAGCAGCAGAACAAGGAGCTAAGAGAAAAAAACGACATAGAAGCAGCGTTCGTTTCTAACGTGTCGCACGAAATCAGGACCCCGCTGACAAACATACACGGTTATTCGCTCCTTATGCAGGAAGACTCAGGAAAGATGGATTCAGACCACAAGAAATACATCGACATAATCACAAGCGAGACTGACAGGCTCCGCAAGCTCATAAATAACGTCTTGGACATCTCCCGCCTTGATTCGATGAGGTTCAAGCTCGATCAGAGAGAAACAGACCTCGCCAGCCTGCGTGAAAAATGCTCCTGCACATACCTCGCCGAGAACAAGGGCTTGTACGTGAACTGGGAGTTTGAGGAGGACCTCCCAAATATCTATGCTGACCCGATTCGCCTTTCGCAGGTTCTGATAAACCTCATCTCAAACTCGATAAAATTTACCGAGGCTGGGGGCGTCACTGTCCGGGCATTCAGGAAGGGAAGAAACCACGTGCAGGTGGACGTCAAAGACACTGGAGAGGGGATTCCGGAGTCAGAAGTCTCATCTCTCTTCAAGCGCTTCTACCAAACGAGCGGAGGGAAAAAGCGGGGAGGCACTGGCCTCGGCCTTGCAATCACAAGGCAGATAGTTGAACTCCATGGGGGGAAGATTTGGGTTTCTTCCAAAGTCGGTGAGGGAAGCACATTCTCGTTTACAATCCCAACAAAAAAGAAACAACCTCGCTTAAGGAAGAAAAAACAAGTTTTGCCAAGAGTAGAGCCGCTTCAATCTCAGAAGCCAGCAACTCAGAATACGGGCGACAGCCCCATTGCGTCCATCATAGGCGCTGAAGTAGTGACTACGCAAGACCCTACAACTTACTCCTCCTAAACCACTCCCCTATCCTCTCGGGGTCCTCATACTGCATAAAGAAGGAGTCCTCTTTTCCGTTGATTATCCCTAGCTTTTCAAGATGCGTCAAAGAACGGTCGAGTTGCTCCTTTGGAATCTTGCTGACTTTTCCTAGTGCTTCCTTGCCCAGTTCCCCAAATTCCACAAGCGTCATGCACACCTGGAGCTCATCTCGTTCAAGTTTCTTGAAAACTGGAATTTTGTCAAGCACGGAGCTCACTTTTTCAATTTTTTCTACGTTCGGAGAAAGAACCCCACTCACCTGGGTTGATGCCTGCACCTTGACCATGGGTCCGACAATTGAACCGCTAGCGATGCTCGCTTTGCGCTCAATTATGCAACCAGAGCCTATGACTGCCCTCCCGGCGATGAAAACCTCGTCCCCCAGTTCGCACTTGTCGCCTACGATGGCGCTTTCGATTTTGCAGCGTGAACCAATCTTCACCGAGTCGTGCAGAATCGCCCCGGCTATTACCGTACTGCTCCCAACTTGGCAATTATTTCCGACAATCGCATTGGGGCCTACAGTCACGTCAGCGCCAATCTGCGCCCCGCTTCCAACAATTGACGGCGGGATGATTTTTGCATTCCTGCTTACGAACGCCTTCTCGCCGACAATCCCCTGGGTCAAGCCGCTCAACAAATACCTGTTTCCAGCGAAATAATTGCCAATGGAACCGACGTCTTTCCAGTATCCATCCTGCGCGAACCCGTAGATGGCCTTTTTCTTCTCTAGCAATTCCGGGAAAACATCGAACGAGAAATCGCTCTTGCCCTCGGGTATGGCATCCAGTATTTCGTGGGAGAAGACATATGTTCCTGTGTTCGCGAGATTGGAGAAGCATTGGCCCGGGGCAGGTTTTTCCAGGAATTTTTTTATTTTCCCGTTTTTCTCGAGTTCCGCTATGCCGAACGAGCTTGGATTATCGACTTTGACGAGGGAAATTGTTGCAATCCTCTTTTTACGGTAATGGGCTTCAATATGTTCTTTCAAGTCAAGATTGGAAATCGTGTCCCCTTGGATAACCAAAAAGTCCCCATCGAGCCTCCACCTAGCGTTTCTTACGGACCCGGATGTCCCAAGGGGTTTGTTTTCTTCGATAACTTCTATCGGGATGGGGTAATCAGCTTTCTTTATGTGCTCGTCTATCTGTTTTGCAAGGTAATTCGTGGTAACTATGGCGCTCTCGATTCCGGCATTGGAGAGCCTGCTGACTATGTGGCTGAGGATGGGCTTGTTTACTACTGGGAGCATAGGTTTTGGCATGGTGTAAGTGAGCGGACGAAGCCTCGTCCCGAGCCCTCCTGCGAGAATTACTGCTTTCACAAAAACCTTTTCGCGAGAAAGAATAAAAACCATATAGGGAGGGTGCTTGAAAACACTACTTGGGTATTGTCACCCTACCGGCCCTTAGGTCCTCAACATGCCCCCTTATGATTTCGCCCGCCCTCATTATCGTTTCCTCACTCACAAGCGGGGTTACCCTGAAGTATATCTTTCCATTCATGAAGCACTCTGAGCCCGGGGCCGTCCTATGAAGCGAGAATCCAATCCCCGGGGCGCACACAACCCCTTTATCGTAAATGAGACTTTTCACAAACCCGATATCAGTTACTTTCGGGTCTCCCAGGTCCAGGCCGACCCACCTATAGAACGCCGCCCCCGGGTCGGGCCCAAGAATAATCCCTTCAACCCCTGAAAGAGCCTTCTTGATCGCCTCTTGACGGAGGCGAGTCTCCTCGCGCAAGCGCGGAAAGTGATCTTCCCTGCCCACTATCTCCGCTGCCCCGCGTTGAAGCCCATTTGGGGAGAGCCTCCCCATTTGGTCGTTTTCCAGTCTTTTGTAAACATCCATAATCGGAGTTCCTTCCTTAAAATTTTCGCATATCGCCCAGCCAACCCTTGAGCCACAGAGCTGGTATTCCTTGGAAAGACTGCCCAGCTGTATCACTGGAACGTCATCTGCAAGGCTCGATATGTGAATGGGCTCGTTTCCTCCGAACCTAGTTTGATAATAAACCTCGTCTGCAAGCACAAATATGTTATTCTCCCGCGCGATATCCAACATCTCAAGCAAGGAGTTCTTTGAATAGACGGCGCCAGTAGGGTTATTTGGGTTTATAACAACCAAACACTCCATTTTTGTTCCCTTGCCCTTAGCTATCCGGACAAGCTCGCGAATATGCTCGGTATCGGGGTTTCCGTCCTTGTCCATCC
>JBDRJJ010000035.1:0-5670 GCA_043815135.1 Microcaldota archaeon
GTCAGGGGCATGACCAGCAAGTCAAAAATACCTGAGCCCCTGGAGAAGGGAATTCTGAGGGCTAAGCATCGGGTGTTTGTCTTCAAGGATGGCACTATTAGATTCGACGCTACAGATATGGTGCTCACGCATTTCGCGCCAAGCGAAGTCGGTGCGAGCATCGAGAAGTTGAGGGAGCTGGGGTACGAGAAGGACTATAAGGGAAACGAGCTAAAGAGCCCGAATCAGCTTCTCGAACTAAAGGTGCAGGACATCATGGTTTCCGAGAACGGCGCGGATTATCTCATGAGGGTCGCTGCTTTTATCGATGACCTGCTCGTGTATTTATATGGCAAGCCTCCGTTTTACAATGTTAAAAGCCGGGAGGAGTTAATCGGCCAGCTGGTCGTTGGGCTCTCCCCGCACACCTCTTGTGGAGTGCTCGGGAGGATTGTCGGGTTCACAAAAGCGAGAGTTGGATTCGCCCACCCGTATTTCCACTCTGCAAAAAGACGGAATTGCGACGGGGATGAGGACAGCATTATGCTCCTTATGGACGCCCTGCTTAATTTTTCCAGGGAATTCCTCCCTGAAAGCAGGGGGAGCACGATGGACGCGTCAATCGTCCTATCCACGACAGTAGACCCGAACGAAATTGACGACGAGGTCCACGCGATGGAAGCCTGCTACGAATACCCGCTTGACCTTTACCGGAAATCGCTAGAGGTCGCAAACCCTGGGGACGTTAAAATCGAAAGAATTGCAGACAGGCTCGGGAAGCCGGAGCAGTATGCAGGGATACCATTTACGCATCACTCAAGCTCGATTGATGATGCACCATTAAAAACAACTTATGTGGAACTGAAGAGTATGAGGGAGAAGATTGACGCGCAGTTCGGCTTGACTATGAAGATCCGGGCAGTTGACAATAAGGACGCTGCGGAGAGGGTGATACTGAGCCATTTCCTCCCTGACTTATACGGGAATCTCCGCTCTTTCTCCAGGCAAGAGTTCCGATGCGTTTCCTGCAATATGAAGTATAGGAGGGTCCCATTAAAGGGAAAGTGCACGCGATGCGGTGAGAAGCTCCTGCTGACTATAAATAAGGGAGGCATTGAGAAATATCTCAAGATATCGCAGGAGATAGTAGAGAAGTATGACTTGCCTAGCTACCTTAAACAGAGGCTCAAGCTGCTCGAGAGTGAAATCGGTTCGGTGTTCGAGGATGAAACGAGTAAGCAGTACAACCTTGCCCAGTTCATGTGAGATGAGGCTATGAGTGGAAAAAGCATGATTGACAGGCTCGTGGACATTATGCTTTTAGCAGGCCTCCCGCTCACGATACCTGTGTTTTACTCATACTTTTCTGGCGAGGAGTATGGGCCCATGCTCATAACGGTCTGCATCCTGATTCTGCCAGGCCTTCCGAAGCTTTCCTCCTGGGTTTTCTCAGAAGGCATGGGGAGAGCGAGGAAATTCTTGGGGAACCCGGTATCGTTCGCCTGGAATTTCAGGTCAATCTTTGAGCTGAGTATTGAAGAGAGCAGGAAAAAACTTGAGGGGCTTAGTAGCTCTGAAGCCCTGGCGCTTTCTGCGATGAGCTGGGTCGTAATACCCATGGTTACGAGCTTGCCATACCTGCTTTATGGTTTTGGCATAAACGATGCGATATTCGAGGGCATGAGCGGCTGGACTGCAACTGGGCTCAGCACTATCGAAAACCCGGAGATCCTGCCTTCGGGGTTCCTGCTCTTCAGAAGCTTCACGCAGTGGATTGGGGGAACAGGCATCATTCTTTTTGCCCTGATTGTGATTTCAGCTCCGGGCTCTGAGAAGCTCCTGTTCGCAGAAGGAAGGGAGACTATTGCAGTTGGAATAAAAAACACTGTTAAGGCGATATGGGTAGTATACCTGTTCTTCACTCTTTCGGAGTTCTGATGTTTGCATTAAGCGGCCTCGACATATTTACGTCAATTAACCTTACGTTTACTGCAGTCTCAACTGGCGGGTTCATGCCGAGCTCAATGTTCTCGTTCACGAGCATACAAAAGCTGGTGTTCATATTCCTGATGCTCGTCGGTGCTACGAGCTTCGCCCTCCATTTGAGGATTGGAAACGGGGATTGGAGGGCAATCCTGAGAAACACTGAATTCAAGATGATGATGCTGCTGGTTGTGCTGTTTTCCTCGTTTATCGTGCTAACCACGAAGGATGGGCCAATAGATGCAATGTTCGATGTTACTGCCGCCATATCGGGGGCAGGATTCAGCATAAGGGACATGTCCGTCTTCAGTGACCTTGCGAAATACCTGTTGGTCCTTCTCATGGTTTCCGGGGCCTGCTCTGGTTCAACAACCGGTGCCCTGAAATTATGGAGGATGTTTGCTGTCCTCAAAACAATAGGGAACAACATTAAATCCGTCTTTCTTCCGAAAGGTGCAGTGCAAGTGGTGAAGATAAACGGCAAGGCACTGACACGGGAGCAGATTATCGATAGTGGAAATTACATATTCCTTTATATGTTCATTCTATTTGCTGCTGCCGGGATGGTTATGACGCAGGGAATCGGGGTTATTGATTCGGTGTTCGTTACTGCATCCGCAATGGGAAACGTTGGGTTATCCACTGTGAATATCGCAGTTATCCCGAACGTCGTAAAGAATATCCTGGTGGTATGCATGTACTTGGGGAGGGTGGAGATACTGCCTAGCCTCGTTATGTTAAAATACATAAGAGGGTGATCGGATGAAGGTGATTATATTCGGTGCTGGGAGAGTTGGCATGAACCTGCTTCGCCTGCTCGAACCTAGTGGCTTTGATATCACAATGGTTGACAAGAACAGGGATAAGTGCGACGATGTGGCTACTGACGCAAAAGCGCTTATCATCTGCAGGGATTGCACTGAGCCCGAAGTCCTGGATGAATTGAAGCTCGGGACCGCTGATTACGTTTTCGTCATAACTGGGGAGGAGGAGACAAACTTTTTAGTGAGCATTTATGCGAAGAATGCCGGGGCAAGGCACGTGATTGCAAGGTGCGAATCGATGAAGCATTCGATTATGATGGAAAAGCTCGGGGTAGAGTCCCTTGTGCCGGAGATAACTCTTGCCCAGGAGCTGTCAAACCGTGTCCTTAACCCAACTATTTTCAAGATGCTTTCCCCGGGGGAGAGCAATCTCGAACTCTTTGAGCTGAGGATTCCCGAAATCATCAAGAAAAAAACAGTTGGGGAAATATTCAAGGAGAAGGATATTTCATTGCTTGCCCTTTTTGACGGCGAGAAGTTCACCCTTCCAAAATCTGATGATTACATGAATGCGAGCAAGGCGGTCATTGTCAGCACGGGCGGCAGGAAGAGCTTGTGGTGATTAGAGCGTTGTCCTGTTCGATTCGACCGCCTTCCAGATGTAGCGGACGAGTTCCCCAGTTTCTACTCGCTCCTGCTTCCCGTCATCCCTGAAGCGGACGGTTGCAGTTTCGAGTTTGAGCGTGTCATAGTCTACAGTAATGCAAAAGGGAACCCCAATCTCGTCAGCCCTCGCGTACCTCTTTCCGATGCTCCCGCTCTCGTCATAAAGAACATCGAGGCCTTTCTTGCGGAGTTCCTCTGCGATTTCTTGTGCTTTTTCCGCGAGGCCGTCTTTCTTCATGAGCGGGAGAACGGCAACTTCGTAAGGCGCTATTTTTGTTGGGAGGGCGAGCCAGTCCCATTCCCTGTCTTTCTCCTTTCTGTAGCAGTTCTCCAGGATGCTCCAGAACAACCGCTCGAGTCCAAAAGATGGTTCGATTACGTGTGGAAGAAGCTTCTTCTTCTCAATCTCGAGGAATACCGAGAGGTCTTTTTTGCTCATTTCCGCATGGCTTTTCAAGTCGAAATCAGTCCTGTAAGCGATTCCCACTGTCTCCTGCCATCCGTACGAGAGCTTTACTTCGATGTCGAAATTCGCTTTCGAGTAATGGGGCATCTCGTCCTCCCTCATCTGCCTGAACCGGAGCGAGTCGAAGGAAATTCCCATTCCTTCGTAGAACAGCTGGGTGAGCGCCATATAGTAAGCGAAAATTTCATTGGGCAGAATTCCCTTGGAAACGGCTTCTCCGACGGTGGTGTCCAAGCATTTCTCGCTGTTGTTCGCCTGCTCTTCGCGCAAGTAAAGCCTAATTTTGGTCCCTTTCAATTTCTCAAATCTTATGTGACTTCCTTTTTCCGGGTCGAAGAAGTACTCGAGCTCCATCTGGGAAAACTCACGCAAGCGGATGAGCCCCTGCCTCGGGGAAATTTCGTTCCTGAAAGATTTCCCTATTTGGGCGATTCCGAGGGGAAGTTTTGAGCCGGAATAGCGGAAGATTCTTGGGAATATGAGGAAAATCCCCTGGGCAGTTTCTGGACGGGTGTAGCCGGGGTTTCCTTCAGCTGCGCCGATGTTGGTCTTGAACATTAGATTGAACGGTTTCGCCTCTGAGAGCTTGCCTTCGCAATCGGGGCAGGCGATTTTTAGTTCTTCTATGGCTTTCCCCGTTTCTTCCAGTTTCATCGTCTGGGGCCCAGGCTTTCCTTTATCTTCAATCAGGTGGTCGGCCCTGAACTGCTTCTTGCACTTTTCGCACTCGACAAGCGGGTCGGAAAAATGTCCAACGTGGCCGCTCGCCTTGAGAACGATTTCCGGGAGAATCAGGGCTGTCTCGACCTCGTGGTTTCCCTCGTTTGAGATGAATGCCTTTCTCCATTCGGCAATTATCTTGCGCCTAATCGCTGCCCCGACCGGGCCGTAATCGTAGAAACCCGCAGTGGGGAGGTAAATCTCGTTCGAGGGGACGAAGATTGCCCGCTTGAGCGCAATCTCGTAAATCCTTTCGTGAAGCTCTGGCATGAGAGGATTTAGGCGGGAAATGCTTTTAATTAGTTTCTTGCCTCACTCCTCCGCGTTGCCCCACATCATCTCGAAATATTTTTTGTAGTTCTGAGCTGTCTCCTTGTTCTCGAAAACAAAAGCTACTGGTTCTTTTGCCCATATCACGTTTGCCACTTTGTCACCCCATATCCATATGACGGTTGGGTTCTCGAGTGGTTCGCGGAGGTAGCGAGTCCTGGCAAAAGAGAACTTCGCCACGGGATGACCCCTCATTGAAGGGCGCGCGATGTTGCGCCAGATGAGGCCCGTCTTTTCTGCCTTCGCACAATATTTTTTCACGTAATCCTTCGGCATCCTGTCGTAGACATAGCCACCGCCTCCGATAAACAGAACTTCCTTGCATCCGAGAGTGTCATCGAGCATATCCTTGAACTGCTCGATTCCTCGGTAGGTTCTCGTCTCCTCGTTCCACAAGTAGTTGAAGAACATCCTCATCGAGTTCGCGTATTCCTTGTTTTTCAAGAGGAAAACAACCGGTTGCTTGCCCCAGACGATGGTCAGTATCTTGTCCTTTGCGATGATTATGCCTTGAGGGCCTGCAAGGCCAGATGGAATGTATTTTGCAAAGGTGTGTTTCTCCTGCTCCCTGTCCTTACCAACCGACCCCCTAAGTGCTTCGCTCATTATAACCTTGAGCGTTATCCCCTTCTCCCCTCTTACTGCGTGGAATTTTTGCAGGAATTCGCGGAATTCCGGCGGGGTGTCCAAGGACGTGTTTATTATGTGGTATTCATCGCCTGGCTTCAATTCATCCAGCAACCCCCAGTATGCTGCCTCCAT
>JBDRJJ010000036.1:0-5337 GCA_043815135.1 Microcaldota archaeon
CTCGCATTCCAGATACCCTGAGGATGCGAGGTATGTTTCGCAGGATGAAATCGACTACCTGAAGAAGGCCCCGCCCCTCTCGATAAACGAGATAAAAGATTTGGACTCGCTATTGGAAGCGATAGCCGACCGCGTCTCATACGCTGGGAACAAGGTCTTCGGAAATTCTGCTTCAATCGAAAAAGGGGACAACTGTTCTGACAGCTTTTTTGTATATGACTCGCACACTGTCCTCTCCTCGAAATATGTGGCGCTCTCGGCTTACGTAAGGAGCGGGAGCGAATACATATTCGGGTCTTCCCCTCTTCTTAGGGGAAAATACCTGATACGGGTGATTGGGGCGGAGAACCTCACGAGGGCGTTTGAGACATATGTTACGACAAACAGCTCGGACATGTTTTTCTCGATGTATTGCCACGGCTGCTCGCACATCATGTTCTCGTTCAACCAGAAGGGAAAAAGGCATGTTATAGGGAACCTTGAGCTCCCGAAGGAAAGGTATTTTGAGCTGAGGAAGAAGCTGATAAGCGAGAGCAGGGAACACATCGAAAAGCACAAGTCATTCTATTCCATATTTGACTTCCCGCCCCCAACGAATGAGGAACTCGGGATGGCGAAAGTGCCCAAAATCCCCCGGCTCCAAGGGAGCATGAAGGAGATTGACGACGCGTTCGCTGACACGACGAGGTTGATTCTTGGGGAGGAGTTAAGGCCCATCAAGAAATACGAGAAGTTTCTCACTGGGAGAGTCGAGAAGGTGACAACTGCAAAGAGCCCGTTCGGGAACGACGTCTCTTATGCTAAGTATTTTTGGGGGGCAAACGCGCCCAAGGAGAGAATGGTCACAAGCGAGGAGGGGAGAGAGACTGGGAAAATCCATGTGAGGCCCGAGGACTTGGAAGGCTTGACGCTTGAAAAAATGATTGAGCTCATGGCCCCGATTGCATATTACCCGGTGCAGTTCAAGGAGGGGAAGAACATCAATACAACTGAGACCGTGTGCATGTACCACTCAATAGACACGTACCAGGTGAGCGACGCGACCTATTCGAAAAAATGCGCTTATTGCGTCCATATGCAGGAGTGCGAAGACGTGTTCGGGTCGGGTGTACTGATGGTTGGCTCAACGTACTCCATACGCTGCTACGACTGCGTGAACGTGACAATGTGCATGGACCTGGACAGCTGCAAGAACTGCCACAGGTGCATGCTCTGCCACAACTGCGAGGGGCTTTCTGATTGCATGTTCTGCTTCAACGCAAAGAGCCTTCGGTATGCGATTGGGAATGTCGAAGTTGGGAAAGAGCGGTATGAAAGAATAAGGAAAATGATCGTTGGGGAAATGCTAAAACGGATAGAAAGAGAAGGGGACATCGGGTTCGACATCTGCAGCTTAGGGAGCAGGAAGAAGCATTAGCTATGCGTATAAAACATATATTTAATAAGTACTAAATGAGTATTAGAACGGTTAACATGACTCTTAATGTAAAGCTTGGGGAACCCTACGAGAAGTTCATTAGGGATGTCATGAAGAGAGGCTATGCCTCAAGCCAGACCGAAGTGATAAGGCAGGCATTGACTGTTTACAGACGGGAGATGGAGAGAGTGTATGAACGACCCACATCAAAAGCAGTCGAGCGCGAGATGGAACTCATCCAGTCCAAAAAGACGAACACCAAGCCGCTCGAGAAAATCAAAAAGGAATTCGGTCTCTGAGATTAGATGAACTGGTGGATAAGGCGCTCTAAGCAACTAACCACTCATCAGCTTCTCGCTGAGCTCCTCTTCTGCAAGACCGAATGCCTCGCCGAGCTTGGTTCCATCCCCGGCTCCGGATTGGAAGTTTTCCTGCCCGCCGCCCTTTCCGTTCATCTTTGCAAACGCCCTGTCCGCTATCTCCTTGATGTCTATGAAAGTATCAGGGCTCTTTGCCAGGATGAGGAATCCTTTGTCCCCTTCCTTGTTCGCGAGCAAGACAACCGTTTGCCCGGTCTTCACGAGCTCGCCCGCCTTCTCCTGGAGCTTTTTTGAGTCCATTCCAGCGAGCAATTTCGAATAGAAGCTGAAATTCCTGATTTTTGCAGGCTTCATCTCCTCGAGAATCCTGTCGTTCAATGATTTCACTGCAGCTTCCAATTTTTCCTTCTCGGCCCTCAGGTTTCCCGCAGTCTTCTCTAGCTTATCAGATGTTGTCTGAAGCACTGAGCACGCTCTCTCGCAGGCGAGCTTGGTTTGGAGGAGGTATTCCTGGGCATCGCTTCCAACTAAGAAGGATACTTTGTGTTGGGTCGTTCCGTCCCTTGCGATGTTGGATATTGTCAGGATGCCGATTTCCCCGGTGTTCCTCACGTGCAGGCCTGCGCAGGCGCACGAGTCGAACTCCCCTATGTGGACAACGCGGATGTTTTCGGAATCGATGCAATCGAGTTTCCCGCGGACTCCTTGCGGGACTGCGTCCTTCTTGTAAATCTTGGTCTCGACCCGAAAGCCCCTTGCGACTATCTCGTTCGCTCTCCTCTCCGCCTGCATCAGCTTGTCCATCTCGAGCTCGCCCTCGCGCTGCACAAACATCGATGAACCTTCGCCGGTTATCTGGACCTTGGCCATCTCGAGGTCCTTGAAGAGGTCTCGGAGGCAGTGGAACAGTATGTGCTCGGCAGTGTGAGATTTCATCATCGTATAGCGGCGGTTCCAGTCAATCTGACCCTCAAGCTTCTGCCCGCTCGAGAGGGCTCCGCTCATCTCGCACTCGTGCCAGATTATCCCGTCCTTCTCGTAAACATTAACGACTTGGGCAAGGCTCGAGCCGAAATCCAGCGTGCCGATGTCACAATCCTGCCCGCCTCCGCCTGGGTAGAATGCAGTTGTGTTGAGGGCAACGTGGATGCGCTCCCCTTTCTCGACTACCTCCTGCACAGTTGCCGTGAATTTTGATTCGTACGGGTCGAACTCGTATATCTTTTCCAAGCAAACACCTATGGTAGCGTTTTTGACAGATAGTTCGTGAGGAGCTCAAGAAGCTCCTTTGAAACAGCCTCTTCGTTCTTGAGAAGCTTCGCACTCGGGATTGTCTGTGCAAGATGCTCTGGGATGCCTGAAGCCCTCGGGCTTTTGATTATGCCTTTTATGGCGGATTCGGGTGTCGGATGCTTCCTTTTCTCCATGGCGACGACTCTGTCGCCTTCCACCCAAATGCCGTATGGCGCTTTCGAATGCTTCTCAACAAAATTCTCGCAGTCCACCGCCTGTGAGATTGGCGGGCCCTGGGCCTTCCTTATTTGAGGGAGAGAAGCGGAAGAGAACTCGAACAGGAGCGCGCAGTGCTCGGACTCGTCAGACCAGTGGGCGTGCCCGAGGAGAGCGAAATCATCTAGCTCGAGCTGCTTTGCGATGTTCTTCTCAGCACGCTTGAGCTGGGGCCAGAGGATGTCCGGAACAACTTTCGGGGCGCGGAATGAGACGCATACAATGGTGCTCCCCCTGGCTTTGATGAGCTGCCTTGCTCTTTGCACTGTGAGCAGCTTTTTCTCTGAAAAGAAGAACTCCTCCCTCGGCCTCTTGAGGAATTCTCTTGTGGAGTATATGAGCCTGTTCACTGAAGTCTGGGAGACCACTGCTGAAACGTTCCTCTTCGGGTCCACTGGGTCGACAACAACGAGCGGGGTCATGAACCTCCCCGCTAACTCATGCTCCCCATAATGCCGTTCGATGTCGAGAACCACCTGCCCTTTCCACTGGTCAGCGGATTTGAGGAGCTGCTTGAACGAGCCGTAGTAGAGTATGAGGAGCTCGCACAGATAGCCAGAGAACCCCTCTGTCTTGAGTTCAGCCCCGTAGATTCCGAGGCTTTTGAGAAACTTCTTTAGGAGCCTCACCTGGTCCTTCTGGGAAGGGGTGAGCTTGGAGTTTATGTATTGCGTGTGGAGGGGGGAGCGGTCCACGGAGGAGGCGCGCTCGTCGATGTGCGAAATCTTGAATGAGGGGACGATGTCGAGCTTGGACCCCTTGTAATTGGCCCTTAGGTACGGGTGCTCTGCATAGCCGACGTGCCACTTGTGGGGCTCGATTGCTTTCTTCGCCCATTCGAGACCGCTTGTTTCGAGGTCCTTGAGCGTGTGCGAGAGCGGGAAGAGGAGGAACAAATCGAAGTCCCTGTCGCCCCTCAGGTTCGTGTCCTTGGCAATCGAGCCTGCGAGCATTACCTCTATGTAAGGCGGAACGACTTTCCGAAGCCTCGCGGAGATTTCCTCAGCTAGCTTTGCCTCATCCTTTTTCTCCGCTTCAGTCGGCTTGATTCTCGAAATGACCTTTCCCAGGACTGAATCGGTCTCATGCTCAAGCACGTACATGAAAAGGTATGGGAGCGAGGGGTTAAAAAAGTTATATAAACGGGTTTGGAATAATGTAAGCATGGCAGTTTCGCCAGCGCAGATGAAGCGGCCCGATGTTTCCGAGAACGTGCAGCAGATACTCGACAGGAGAAGAACGACTGGCCCGCAGGAGATTGCTTCAAAAGCACATTCTTTCGCAGCTGCTCTTGCCAAGGCGCAGAGCATGGACCACGAGAACAAGCTCACCGGAAAGCCAGGCAGCAACGTCGCCGTAGTGAAAAAGGATATTTACAAGGAATGTAAAGCAAGCCCGGAATTCGCAAAGGAGTGGAAGGCGACTACAGAACATATGCGTGAGGCGTATGAAGCGATGCGGGAGCAGCCTGTGCTGACGGACGGAGGGCCTAAAAAAGTCCATCTCTCGCCAGAGGCGCTTGAAAAGGCGATGAAGCTTGCTGAGCTTGAGAAAGTAATCGGACATATGGAGAAGGCTGGTGCCAAGCCGGCAAATCCAACTGCTTAATTTTTCCTCAATTCCTTATCGCTCGTTATCTCGAGCCCTGAGTTTTTCGCAAACCCAATTATCTTTTCTCTTTGAGAGCCTTTTAGGCCTTTCCAGTCGAGAACCAGGAGCTTGGTTTTGCTTTTCTCAACCCCCTGCTGGAACGTTTCCTCTTCGATGGAATCAGCTGCGTAATTCGGGATTATGTGGGCGAATGCGAGGTCTGTCTCGATTTCGAATTTCGTGAAAGAGGGGCAGTAGTGTGTTCCCCCTGCGCCCATCGCGATTCTGAACTTCGGAAGCTCTGGCTCAACGGACTTCATTATCGCATCCGCAACGATTTCCCCTGCTTTTTCATTAACCCATTCCTTCTCGGTGCTCCCGATTTCGATGAAGAAGAAAGGGGTTTTCATGCTTGTTGGCCCGTGGTGCGTGCACTCCATCACTGCCTCAAAGCCTTCTAGTGGGTGAGATGCGAGGTGCTGGAAAGCGACCTTTTTTGGG